>NZ_LZMO01000287.1:0-51775 GCF_001665715.1 Gordonia sp. 852002-10350_SCH5691597 | reverse complement strand
TCCTCGACCGAGGAAACGTGCACCGCCCGCTCGACGCGCAGACCGATCCCGCATGGCGTCGGTCGTTCGGCGATGCCAACCGGCCGCTGGTGCCGAGATACCTGAGGCGCGGCGTCGTCGAGCGTGTGACCGCCGACGGAAGCGTCCTCATCGAACTCGATGAGGACAGCGCGCGCCATCAGCTCGAGGTGCTCGGTAAGTGCGGCGTCGAAGGCATCGCCATCTGCACCATCAACAGCTACATCAACCCGGCGCACGAGATCCGGCTCCGAGAACTCGTGCACGAGGTTCTCGGCGACGACATGGTGGTGTCCATCTCCTCCGAGACATCGCCTCTGGCAAAGGAATACACGCGCGCGTCGACCACGGTCATCGACGTCTTCATGAAGCTCATCTTCACCGACTACTCGGCCCACATCGATCGCGAGCTACGGGAACTCGGTTTCGACGGCGAATTGAACTTCGCCGACTGTGCCGCAACACTTCTGCCGTGGCAGGAGGCGCTCAATCGCCCGTTCCGTATCCTGTTCGCCGGGCCGGCGGCAGGCACCATCTCCAGTGTCCGACTCGGTGCGGCCATCGGCGAGAACAACCTCCTCTGCGCCGATGTCGGCGGGACATCGACCGATGTGTCGTTGATCGTCGACGGAAAGCCGTTCATCGAGAACACCTTTGAGCTCGAGCACGATCTCGTGATCAATGCGCTCTCGACCGAGGTCTACAGCGTCGGCGCAGGCGGCGGCAGTCTGGTCGGGATTGCCCCGTCGGGCGGCATCCAGGTCGGTCCGGGGTCGGCAGGCGCGGAGCCGGGACCGGCCTGCTACGGACGCGGGGGCACTCAGCCTGCGGTGACCGACGCCTGTCTGTTGATGGGCATCCTCGACGGCGAGGCGTTCGCCGCAGGTGAGATGTTCCTCGACAAGGAGGCATCGCGCGCAGCGTTCGAAGCACTCGACACTCCCATCGAGTTCTCCGAACGGGTCGCCTCGGCGTACTGGCTGGCGGTGTCGAACATCGCCGAAGAGGTGCTCAACGTCGCCGTCCGGCACGGAGTCGACATCCGTGACTTCGCGCTCATGTCCTACGGAGCTGCGGGACCGATGCTCCTGCCGGCGGTGCTGGACCTGTTGCCTCTGAAGAACGCAATCATTCCGCCGTACCCGGGACTCTTCTCCGCGCTCGGCCTGCTCTCGACGGATCAGGTCTTCTACGAATCACGTAGCGCATACATGGTGTTGAGTCCGGACAATGCCGACCAGGTCGCCGAGGTCTTCGACGAGATGGAGCGCACCCTGCGTGAACGCGTCGGCGCTGCTGGCGCAGACCTCAGGGTCAGGCGCAGCTTCGACGGACGCCTGCTCGGCCAGAGTTGGGAAACCCCCTTCATCGAGATCACCGGTGACACGATCACGCATGACACGGTGGGCGACATGATCGCGGCATTCCACCGCGCCTACGAGGATCGCAACGGGCATCGCTTCGAGCAGATCCCGGTGGAGGGGGTCACCTATCGGGTGGAGTTGATCGTCCCCTCGGAGAAGGTGGACTACATCCCCGCCGAGAACCGGGCACCATTCACCGCGTCGCCCGACAGGTTGATCACCCTCGATTACCTCACCGACACCCCGGTCACCGCGGGCGAGTACCAGCGCGCAGAGCTCGCCGTTGGGGCGACCGTCGAGGGGCCCGCGGTGATCCGCGAAGACCTGTCCACCACCATCGTCCTGCCCGAGCAGACGGCCCTCGTCGGGCGGTGCGGCGAGCTCATCATCGAAAGGAAGACGAAATGACACTCGTCGAACAGACGGCCCCCGTGGAGTCGTCGCAGATACGTGATCTCGACGCAGAGATGTTCACTCACCTCTACGGGTGCGATCGGTACACCGCCACCGTTCTGAGCAACCGTTTCGACTACCTCGTCGAACACATGAGTGCTCGCCTGCTGACCGGTGCATTCTCGCCGGTGCTCCGCGACTTCTACGATCTCGCGTGCACCATCAGCGGACCGACAGACCTCGATTACCTTGTGCCCGCGGCAAGCAATGGCATCGTGCTGATGGCGGGCACAGCGTTGGACGGAGTCGCCAACACAGTCGAGGAGTTCGGCCCGGAGAACCTCGCCGAAGGCGACGTGCTCATCTCCAACGACCCCTACCGCACGGGCAACCACAACAACGACCTGACGTTCATCCGGCCGGTCTTCGTCGACGGCAGGATCATCGGCTTCGTCAATCTCAATGCGCACCAACTGGATATGGGTGGTGTGGTGCCGGGCGGCTTCAGTGCCACGAAACGAAACGTCTACGAGAACGGGCTGGTGATCTCGCCGCGCCTTCTGGTGCACAAGGGCGAGAAGGTCCCCGAGACCTGGAATCTGATCTTCGACAACGTCCGGATGGCCGACATCCTCTACCCGGACATGCTGACGATCTGCTCCAGCCTCGAACTCGGCGAGCAACTGTTGCTCGAGTCGGTCGAGCGATATGGACTGGCGGCGGTGCACGGCACCATGCGCTACGTCTGCGACCTCGGTGCCGAATCCATGGCAACCGCGTTGTCGGTGCTCGCCGACGGCGACTGGACGGGAAGCGAGCAGATCGACTGCGACGGAGTCGATGACACCGAGCACTATTCGCTCGAGGTCGCGATCCGCAAGCGGGGCGCGCGCATCGAGGTGGACTTCTCCGGGACGTCACGGCAGGCGCGTAGCTCGGTCAACGCCACCGCGTGGGACACGAAGACATCGGTGGGCATCGCCCTGAAGTATCTCTTCCTCCCGCACGGGCGGTTCAACTCAGGCCTCTACCGCAATGTCGACATCGTGCTTCCGGAAGGCACCATGCTGTCGGCGCTTCCGCCCGACGGTTGTGTCTTCATGTACTGGGAACAGAATCAGATCATCCTGACCGCCATGCTGCGTGCGCTCGCCGATGCGGTGGGCGACGCCGCGATCGGCGGCGATCGTGGCAGTGCCGACCTGCATACCGCGTTCGGTGAACTACCGGACGGAACGCAGTGGGTCTCGGCGCTGCAGTGTGGTGGCGAGGTCGGTCCTTACGGCGCCAACCAGTTCGGCGATGCCGACAGCCAGTGCATGAGCTATCAGGCCAATGGCGTCGCACCTCCCATCGAGGCGATCGAGAAGAACGCGCCTGCCGTTGTGCTGCGTCATGAGATGAAGATCGATTCCGCCGGGCCCGGTCATTTTCGCGGGGGTGCCGCGGTGCTCCGGGATACGGTGTGGAAGCTCGACGCCGGACACTCCCTGACATCGCTGCGGTACAAGAACGCAGCGGGATTCGGCGCACAGGGCGGCAAAGACGGTGCCCGAGGCGGGATCTGGATGTTCGAGCCGCAGTCCGACGGTTCGCTGTCGGCGCCTGACGCCGACGATGCGTCGTACCGTGACGCGACGCCGTGGGCGGGAGTTGTCGATCCCGAGACGCACCTGCCGTCCGATGACGGTGATTTCGTGTACCCGTTCTCCGCTGATCGCAACGTCTCTCGGGCCAATTCGGTAATCCGTTATGTCACCAACGCCGGCGGCGGTTGGGGAGATCCGTTCACCCGTGATCCGGAAAAGGTACTCATCGACGTCCGTGATCAGTACGTGTCGGTGGACGGGGCAGCGCGAGACTACGGCGTTGTAGTGATCGGCGATCCCGAGAACGATCCCGAGGGCCTCGTCGTCGACGAACAGGCGACGAACGAACTGAGAAAGACCCACACGGGGAACACACACACGGAAGGACAGCGACGATGACCGGCAGCTTGTTCGCGCCACCGAGCGCCGTCGACAACCGATCGGTTGTCGACACCCTGATCGCCCGTGCGGCAGACCTACGTCCGCGGCTACGGAAGATGCAGGCACAGCACGAGGACCTCGGCGGCTACAGTGCCGAGATCCACGAAGAGTTCCTCGACGCGGGGTTCTATCGGGCCCTGGTTCCGCGCCGCTACGGTGGCTTCGAGATGGGTCTCGACGACTTCATGCGCCTCGGCATCGAGATCTCGCGTGCAGACCCTGGGGTGGGGTGGAGCTTCATCCTCGGCGCGGGTCACGCCTACCACGTGGCATGCTTCTTCGGCGAGCAGGCGCAGGAGGAACTGTTCGCGGGGACGTTCATCGCTCCCGGTCGAACGGTGCCGTCGGGCAAGGCCGTCAAGGTATCGGGCGGCTATCGACTCAGTGGACGGTGGGACTACTGCTCCGGTTCCGCATGGAGCACTCATGCGATGGTGCTCGCACGGACAGAGGGAGCCGACGGCGAGGCAGGTGAGCAACGGATCTTCATCATCCCCCGGTCCTCCTACACCATCCTCGACGACTGGGGCGGCGACCAGACCATCGGCATGCGCGCCTCGAGTTCGAATTCGATTACCGCCGAAGATGTTCTGGTTCCCGACCACCTCAGTGTCGCCTACGATTTCCGCGATCACGTGCTCGGCACCGATGGCACACCCGGGTACCGGCTGCACAAGAATCCGATGTATCTCGGTCGTACGCTCACCTACTTCAACGCAGAACTGGTGGCGACGCAGGTCGGCGCGGCATGGGCGGCCATCGACCAGTTCGAGGAATTGATGGAGGCGCGCCCGGCCAGCTTCCCGCCACGAACCCCGCGCATCCAGACCCCCGAGTACCACCGGTGGTTCGGAAGTCTGCTGGCACAGATCGATTCGGCCGAGAACCTGCTGATCTCCGCGGTGCGGCAGCACGAGGCCCTCGGTCGGAAATGGGTGGATACGGGCGAGGAGTTCACTCCGGAGCAGGATGCACGTCTACGTGGAATCGTGCAGACCGCGGCTCGGATCGCCAACGATGCCGTGGATCTCGCGTTCTCCACTGCGGGAAGCACGTCGGCCAAAAAGGGCTCGTCGATGGAGAAGTACTACCGTGACGTCGCGATGTACAAGACGCACATCGCCGCACAGTGGGATGTGACGTTCAATTCGTTGTCGCACTTCCACTTCGGAGAACCGCTGGTCTTCTGACGAGCTAGACCGTGAGTCGCCGCAGGCTTCGCACCGCGTTGTCTGCGGCGGCTCGCAGGTGGTCGTCGTAGAGTTCCTCGGCGCGGTCGGCATCGCCGTCTCGTGCTGCGTCGACAACACCGCGGAGTTTGTCGATCGAGATCGAATGGTCGGCGGGCATACCCTGAGCTCGCAGCACGCGTAGTCGGCTCTGCAGATTCCCGACCAGGGATTCGAGAACCGGGCTGCGCGCGCCTGCCACGATCACGGCGTGATAGTCGTCCACGGCGTCGAGAATGCGTAGTGGCTCGCCGGATTCCGTCGCTTCGGCGAACGCCTCCGCGGCTGCGGCCAGCGCGATGATCTGCGACTTTGCGGCACGCTCGACGAACCGTCGGACCAGAAGTCCTTCAAGACGACGACGCGCCTCGTACAGTTCCTGTGCTTCCTCCACCGAAGGGGAACTGACGATGGCGCCCTTCTGCGGCACGACGGTGATCAGCCCCTCGGAGGTCAACTCGCGCAGTGCTTCACGCACCGTCGTACGGGAGACGCCGAGTTGTTCGATGAGTTCTCGTTCGATAAGACGTTGCCCGGGAGCGAGTGTGAAGTCGAGAATGGCCGCTCGCAGCGCGTCGATGACCTGTTCGCGTAGCGGAGCGGCCACCCGGCCGACGGGGCCGGGCGTCCAACTCTCGGCAAGCGTCCTGCTCGGCGACACTTCTCTACTCGCAGCCACTCGCTCTCCCTACCCGCTTCACCCACCTGTACGACAAGTCTACGAAACCGCAGTGGGTACTGACCGCCACTACTTCCGTGCAGGTTCTCGGCAACGCTGATTGTCATATCGTCCGATACCAGAGGAAAGGTTCCGCATGCGTGCACATGCAGCAGTGATGGTCGCAGAGGATGCGCCGCTGGAGTACATGGAAATCGACTTCCGATCACCGGCCCCGACCGACGTCGTCGTGCGTGTCGAAGCGACACCGTTCTGCATCACCGACTGGCTCGGCGTGCACGGGTCGCTGGGCATCGCCGCTCGCGGAATCCTGCCGACGGTCCTCGGTCACGCTGCGGTGGGTGAGGTGATCGACGTGGGCACCGACGTCACCAGGGTCCGCGCCGGTGATCGTGTGCTCGTTCCCGCCACGCCCGAATGCGGTCGGTGTCGGTGGTGTGCGCGCGGGCGAATGGATCAGTGCGTCGAGCTGTTCGCGACACCGGCGGTGATCGGCTCGACGACCGACGGTGTACCCGTCACCGCATATGGAAACGTCGGCAGTTACGCGGACGTGGTCGTCGTGCGTGAGATCGGGGTGTTCGCGGTGCGCAGCGGTCTCCCGGCCGAATGGCTCTCGATGATCGGTTGCGGGATCTGTTCCGGCGTCGGAGCGGTGCTCAACGTGGCGCAGGTGCGCCCCGGCAGTTCAGTGGCGATCATCGGCTGTGGCCAGGTGGGGCTGTGGATGGTGCAGGGCGCGCGCCTGGCCGGGGCAGACCGCATCATCGCAGCCGATCCGGATGAGTCGCGTCGCAGCAGCGCACTCCGGCTGGGCGCGACGGACGTCATCGACTCCGGCGCGGTCGACGTCGTCGGGTGCATCAAGGATCTGACCGCGGGCATCGGAGTCGACTACGGCTTCGACGCCGGCGGGACCTCCGACGCTGTCGTCGACGCATTCAGGGCGACGTCCCTGGCGGGGGTGGTGGTGCTCACCTCCCTCGAAAGCATCTCCGCGACAGTGACTCTCCCGCTGTTCGACCTCGCACTGCGTGGTCGGGACGTGCGCAGCGCGCAGTCCGGACGTACCTCGTTCACCCGCGACATTCCCTTGTACACACGTTGGCTGGAGACCGGGCAGCTCGATGCGGCCGCGATGCTGGGTAATCGTTACCGGCTCGGCGACGTGAACGGGGCGCTCGATGCCGCTGGGCGGCGCACGGAGTTGACGCCCATGATCGTGAACTGACCTCTTCGCCGCAGCATCCTGCTTCACGTTATCGACACGGATGTGCACATTTCTCCGATGTGGGTGACGTGCATCACGCCATACCGTGAAAGCAATCCACAAGACATCTGGGGAATCGGAAGACGTAAGGGTCTCGGTTTCCGAGCACGGAGGAGCAGCGATGACAACCACGAATCCGATAAGCGCCGACGCGGCACCCCGGGTCGACGCCGACAGCTACCGGGCCATCTTCCGCGACCACCCCGCGGGGGTCGCGGTCATCACCGCAGACGCAGGGAATGGGCCCGCGGGGCTGACCGCGACATCGGTGTCGTCGGTGTCCGCCACCCCGCCCATGATCGTCTTCTCCCTGTCGAACGCCTCGTCCGCGGCGCCGACGATCGCCGCAGCGGAGACCGTCGTGGTGCACATGATGACGGCCGACCAGATGCACCATGCACTCACCTTCGCCACGAGTGGAATCGACCGGTTCGCCGACCGCTCCACCTGGACGCGACTGCCCAGCGGAGAACCGCTGCTGCAACCGGCCGCACGATGGATGCGCGGCAAGGTCATCGATCGTGTCATCGCGGGCACTGCGACGGTCCTGACCGTCGAAGTACTCGAAACCCACATCGACAACGATGCCGATCCGTCGGTGCCGCTCGTCTACCACGACCGCACATGGCACACACTCGGCGAGCATTCGCGCGTGAGCTGATCAACCACACTCGTGCCAGAAGGAGACGATCATGACCACTCTCACCAGCAACGACGGCTTTGTCGAGCACTACGACGCCACCAAGCTCCGGAAATCCTTCGTGCGTTCCACGTCGTGCATCAACCGCATCCACCATGCGCGCGAAGAGCTGCTGTCGGGCAAGCCGGTACTGCTCGTCGACGACGACGGTGATGAGGCCGCGGGCCACCTGGTGATCTGCGCAGAGCAGGCGCGGGTCGGTGCGGTGTCGTTCCTGGTGCGTCACAGCTCCGGGTACCTCTGCGTCGCAATGGAATCCGAACGGTGTCGCAAGCTCGGACTGCCGCCGGCGTGGGAGTCGGACGCACCGGATCGCAGTCGATTCGACTATCGGATAGCAGTGGATGCAGCGACCGGCATCGGCACCGGGATCTCGGCGACCGATCGTGCTCGGACCGCGCACGTACTCGCCGATGAGGCGACGGTTCCGGCTGATCTGACACGTCCGGGTCACGTCATCCCCGTCGCCGCAGCGCCGACAGGCGTGCTCAGCGCGGATGCGTCAGTGCCCGAGTTCGTTGTCGAACTCGTGCGCGCCACCGGCAAGAATCCGGTGGCGATGTACGGCGCGATGGTCGGTGAGGGCATCACCTCGCTGCCGAGCCGGCGCGAGCTGTTGGACTTCGCGGCGGAACATTCACTGGTTGTCTTGACACACAACGACATTCGCATGGCGTCGGCTCATCGGGATGGACGTTCACCCGAGGCTGCGGTTCTCGTCGAGGCAAACGACACCGTCAGCATCTATCAGCTCGACTGTGTCGGTCTCCCGACGCCGTGCCACGTTGTCGCGCCGGCGCAGTTGCGCCAAGAGTCCGAAGTCGTCGTAGAGGTCCGCCAGGTAGAGGGCGTCGCGGGGCTGCTCACCGGCCTGTCGACAGCTTTCGCTACCGCGTCGTCGACCGATACGGTGACCGTCTACGTGCCGTCGACGTCGCGACTGACGCAGATCCTCGCGCCGACCCTCGTGACCCGGGCACTCGACGCAGTGGGTTGCACCGCATCGGCGCGACGCGACAACCTCTCGTCGCGCCGGGCACACCTGCCGGCCCGAGAACCGGTCGCCGCGACGAACTGAACGTCGTCCCTGCATACGAGTCACCTGATCACAGTTAGGGTTTCATGGAATTCACACATACGACGCTCGGCCAGCGGGTGCGTTTCGCTACGGGGTGCGCCGCCGAGCATCTGCGATCGGAACTCTCCGAGCAGGGAATCTCGCGGCCGATGGTGATCGTGTCCGACCGCGACCGTCCCCTGGCGGACGCGGGAACCGCCGACACGAAGCCCTCGGTGTGGTGGAGCGACATCGCCCAGCATGTTCCGGTGGAACTCGTGGAGCGAGCCACCACCGCTGCGCGGGACAGTGGTGCGGATGGAGTGGTCTGTATCGGTGGCGGATCGATCACCGGACTGGCCAAAGCTGTTGCACTGCATACCGGACTGGCCATCATCTCGGTTCCGACCACCTACGCGGGGTCGGAAGCCACCAACGTGTGGGGGATGACCGAGAACGGCGTGAAGACGACCGGTGTCGACGACCGTGTGCTGCCTGCCGCGGTGATCTACGACGCGGAGCTGGTACGTGGGTTGCCGACTGAACTCGCCATGGCGTCCGGGCTCAACGCTCTGGCACATTGCGTGGATTCGCTGTGGGCGCCCCGAGCGGATCCCATCAACCGGGCACTGTCGCTCGAGGCCGCGAGCGCGCTCTCGTCGGCGCTGCGCGGAATCGCGGCGAACAGCGGCGACACGGAAAGCCTCGAAGAGTCGCTGTACGGCTCTTATCTCGCTGGAGTCGCGTTCGCCAGCGCCGGTTCAGGACTGCACCACAAGATCTGCCATGTACTCGGCGGTGCCTTCGATCTCCCGCACGCGCAGACGCACGCGGTGGTTCTCCCGCACGTCCTGGCGTTCAACGCTCCGGCGGTGCCAGAACTCGCGGCACGGCTCGCGACTGCGCTGGGTGCCTCGGCATCCGAGCAAGGTGAGGTGACAGCGGTCGCGGCACTGAACGAGCTCTATTCCGTCGTCGGTGCCCCGAATCGTCTGTCGGACATCGGCTTTCCCGACGATGGTGCAGAGCTGGTGGTCGATCGCATCCTCGAGGTGGCCCCGCCGTCGAACCCGATGCCGGTGACCCGAGGCGCACTACTGTCGCTGCTCGCTGCTGCTCGGGTGGGAGCGCCAGCCATCGGCGACGAGGTAGGAACTCGTGGTGAAGGGGGTGCGCGATGAAGGCGGCCGTTCTGCAGACGCTGGCCTCCCCCTTCGTCGTGGAGGACCTCGACTACCTGGCGCCGGAGCCTGACCGGGTGTTGGTACGCACCCACGCCACCCCCTTCTGTTCGACAGATTGCACGAACTGGGCGGGCAAGTTCGGCAAGGTGCCGCCGGTCATCCTCGGTCACGCATCCATCGGAGAAGTGGTGGAGGTGGGCAGCGACGTCGGACATGTAACCGTCGGGCAGCGCGTCGTCGTGCCTGGGACACCGGAATGCGGGCGCTGCTACTACTGCTCGATCGGACGCCCCGACCAGTGTTCAGAGCTCTTCGACCGTACCGACGGCTACCCGGTCGTCGCGATATCCGGTGCGGGGCAGAAGGTCCGGGCGTCGGGAAACGTCGGCGGGTACGCCGAGCTGATGAGTGTGTCCGCCAACCAGGTGTTCGCCGTCGAGTCAGATCTCGGGTCCGACGTGCTCTCCCTGATGGGCTGCGGGATCATGACCGGCGTGGGCTCGGTGGTCAATGTCGCGCGGGTCCAGCCCGGCGAGAGCGTCGCGGTCATCGGCTGCGGGCATCTGGGACTGTGGGTCGTACAGGCGGCGAGACTCGCAGGGGCTGCGCAGATCTTCGCGATCGACCCTGTTGCCGAACGCACGGCGATGGCATTGAAGCTGGGAGCCACGCATGCGATCGATCCGGCCACGGAGGATGCGATCGAGCTGGTGCGTGATGCCACTGACGGCAGGGGAAGTGACCACGCCATCGAGGCTGCAGGGCCCGCGGGGTCCCAGGAACTCGCGGTCGCCGTGACCAGGAGAGCGGGCACGGTCGTACTCAACGGGGTCAAACAGCTCGGTACGACGGTGACCTACCCCCAGGTGTCCATCGCGGTGCAGGGGCGCGCGATCCTCTCGTCGCAGAACGGCAATGTGCGGATGCGACGCGACCTAGCGCGCTATGTGTCCTTGCTCGAAGGAGGTCTGCTCGACCCGGAGCCCATCATCACCTCGCGGTATCGGCTCGACGGCATCAACGACGCCTTGCGGGCATCGGCCGAGCTGCGAGACCTCAGTGGCCTGATCGTCTTCGACCACTGAGGTCTCGCGACCGCATCGGCACTTTCACGCCAGTGCGACCGCCCGGTGAGCGGAGACCGTGAACGCCTCATCGGCGAACGGGTTCTGTCCGTTCGTTGCGAGCGCGGCGAGACATTCACCCCACACCGGTGCGAACTTGAAACCGTTGCCGCTGAACCCGGTCGCGACGATCACGCCGTCGGACGCCGTGTCGATGATCGGCATCTTGGTCGGCGTCCACGAGTCCGAATGCAGTGACCATCGGACGACGTCGGGTATCAGATCGGGGATCATGCGCTGAGCCTGCTCCCCGATCCAACGGAGCTGTCCGCGGTCCAGTGCTGTCGGCCGGTCGGCCCAGTCGTCGAAGGCGTCGAGATCGATGTGCGGGCAGATCTTGATGCTGTACCCGTCGAGCGTCGGCACGCCGAACGCGTGCACGTCGTCGATGTCGCGCATGAATCCGGGGAACCTGTCGGCGGTGAACCTCTCGACGTGACGCGGCATCAGCCACGTCAGTGCGAACGTCTTGGTCTGCACCACATCGGAGAGATCAGGCAGTAGGCGTGCCGTCCACGGGCCTGCGGTCACCACGACGCGGTCGGCGGTGAACGGCCCTCGGCTCGTATGGACGACCACGCCGTTGCCGGAATCGACGACGTCAAGCACCTCTGTCTCGTAGATCGCCGACGCCCCGTGCGCGAGAGCCTGATCCGTTGCCGCTGCCACAGCCATCTCCGGGCGCATGGCACCACCGAGGAGGTCGAGCACGCCGATGTCGTCGTCCTCGATGTGGAACTGGGGATAGCGCTTACGCAGTTGCGCGGCGTCGAGGATTTCATGGGGAAGATCGAAGTGCTCGATCGACGCCAGCGTCGGCTTCAGGTCGGGATGGTCCGCGGGCGCGAGGCTCAACGCCCCAGCTTCGAGGAGGACATCGGTGCCGTATGCTGCGCCGAGTTCTTTCCACAGCTCGCGCGAGCGAAGGAGTGCGGGCGTGAAGAGCTCGCCTTCCTTGGCCGCGACGCGGAACAGACGTGATTCTCCGGCATACGCTCCCTCGGTGTGCACGTGCCCAAACTGCTCGATACCGAGCACATCGACACCCTGTTTTGCCAACTGCCACAGCGTCATCGAGCCGATCGAGCCGAGGCCGACGACGATCACCTCACGGTGCCGAGCGTTCTCACTCATGACAGCGCCGGGCTTTCCCACAGGTTCAGCGGAGTACCGATACCGCGTTCGACGGCGTTGCGGTAGATCACAGTTCCCCACGCGACGTCCTCGACGGGCATGCCGCCAACCGACAGGATCACGATCTCGTCGTCGTTGCGTCGTCCCTCGACGGCGCCCGCTGCAACCGCGCCGAGATCGACGAGTTCTGAACGCGGCATCGAGCCGTCGTGGATCATGTCCATGAACTTGCAGCCGATGATGGGAATCGAGTTGTGCGAAGGGTATTCGGTCTCGTCGAACCAGGCGTCGTAGAGGCCGATGTTGTCGACGACCTTACGAACGTCGGATGCCTTGAGGCCCTCGTCGATCTCGCAGCTGGCGGGCATGCTCAAGAACGCCCCCGGTTTCAGCCAGTCGCGGCGGACGAGGGGATAAGTCGACGGATCGCCGATCTCGCCCGAGGTGCAGTAGGTGACGATGTCGCTGTCGCGCACGGCATCCTCGACGTCGTCGACCTCGATGACGGTCAATTGCGGGTACTCCCGCGCAACCCAACCGGCGAAGTTGTCGAGGCTGCCGCGGCTGCGGCCCTTCACCTTGACGGTGTCGATCTTGGGGCAGGTCGCCATGAATGCGGCCAGCGAGGTCCGGGCCATGACGCCGGGGCCGACGATGCCGACGACCTGTGCGTCCTCGCGTGCCAGGAATCGCGCGCCGACGCCCGGGACAGCTCCGGTTCGATACGCCGACAACAGGTTTGCCGACATCAATGCCAGCGGAGCACCTGTATCTGTGTCGTTGAGCATGAACATCAGAATGGACCTTGGAAGGCCCTTCTCGCGGTTGGCGATGTTGGAGCCGTACCACTTCATACCGCTCGTGCCGAAGCTGCCACCGAGGTAGGCGGGCATCGCCATGAAACGACGATCCGCCGTGTTCTTGGGCATGGTCTCGAACGGGGACTCGTCCGGGAAGGTGACCATTGCGCCGTGGGAGTCGCTGTTGGTGCCCGCCATGCGGTAGTCGCCGGAATGCAGCAGCACGAAGGTTTCCTGCATGGCGTCGACGCACGCCGCCATGTCGGTGACGCCTGCGGCGATCATGTCGGGTTCGGAGAGATAGCGAAAGTCGATGGAGGTCATGGATTTTCCTGTTCTGTGCTGAGAGAAGGAGTCAGACTGCGATGGCCGAGGTCAGGGATTCGTACGCAACGACGTTGCGGCGTCGCATGATCAGTGCCTGGACCACGCCGAGCGCGACTGCCGCGACAACGAGTGCGATGAAGAAGTCGGCAAGCGACTGCGAACCGCCGATCAGCGTCGGGAAGTTCCAGATCACCGCCACGAGGATGGTGATGAGTCCAATGAACCCGAGCGTCGGTGCGATCACTGCTCGCCAGAGGCCGGCCTGAATGTTGTTGCGGCGGAAGTACACCAGCACCGCGAGGCAGGTCAGCGCCATCAGCACGACGATTCCCAGGGTTGCGACGCCGGAGAACCAGGCGAAGACCTCGAGTTCGGGATCGAGTCCCAGGGCAGCGAAGACGACGATGAGCAGTGCTGCGGTGATGGTCTGCACGAACGAACTGACATGGGGTGACAGGTGATTCGGGTGCACCGTGCCCAGCTTCGACGGCATCGCCGTCGCCGAGGCCATCGAGTGCTGGTAGCGCGAGATCACGTTGTGGAAGCTGAGGATGCACGCAAAGAGGCTCGTGATCAGTAGCACGTTGACCGTCGTCGATGCCCAGGTGCCCAGGTAGGTCTGTGCCGTCGCCATGATCATGCCCGACGGGTCCTTCGCGGCAGCGGCGACCACGTTGTCCGGTCCCCACGCCATGACGAGTGCCCAGGACGAGAAGGCGTAGAAGACTCCAATGAGCAGGACGGCGACGTAGGTGGCGCGCGGGATGGTGCGGTCGGGGTCACGAGCCTCGTTGCGGAAGATCGCGGTTGCCTCGAAGCCGATGAATCCGGCGACGGCGAACATCAGGCCGATTCCCGGTGCGCCCGACATCACCTCGGACGGCTTGAACGAGGCCATCGAGAGTCCCTGGTTGCCGCCCTTGGCCATGATGGCGATGTCGAGGATCAGCACGATCCCGATCTCAGCGATGAGCAGCAGACCGAGAACCTTGGAACTCAACTCGATGTGCCGGTAGCCGAGGATGCCGGTGAACGCTGCGATCACCAGCGCCCACACCCACCAGGCGATCGACGGTCCGCCGAGGTCGGAGACGCCGGAGGAGATCAGCACACCGATCAGGCCGTACACCGCTGCCTGGATCATCGTGTAGGTCAGCAGCGCCAGATGCGCGGTGCCCAGTCCAAGAGGCCTGCCGAGACCGTAACCGACGTAGGTGAAGAAGGCGCCCGGCCGGGGGATGTAGCGGGCCATCGTGCTCAGTCCCACCGAGAAGAGCAGCAGGACGACGGCGGCGATGACGAACATCGACGGCACGCCCGCGCCGTTGCCGAGCAGGAATGCGACGGGCACACCACCGCCGACGACGGTGAGCGGAGCGGCCGCGGCGACCACCATGAAGACGATGGCTCCGACGCCGAGCGACCCCTGCAGGGATCGAGACGACGAGCCGGATTGGCCGGCGGTGGCAGCGCCGGTATCGATAGATGTCATGTGATTCTCTTCTGCGATCAGACGGACGACACCATGCAAGGAATCGTGCAGGGAGATGTCGTGAGGACTGGGCGTCGATGCCCGTGGATATATGTTCTGACCGCCCCGTCGCGGCGCCGTTGCCCGCCGGTAACACGTCTGGACACCCTTGTGGGACGACGCTCGACGCCGAGACCCGTTGCGTGTCACGCCCACAACACCATCGAGTAACACGGCCGAAACACGCTGTGGTTAGCGTCCGCGCTATGTCGGGACCAGCAAGAGAGCGCGTTCGCGAGCGACTTCGTCTGGGCGCTCGCACTCAGTTGGTCGGGCTTGATCGTCGAAGTCTTGGATTCACCGATGTGGTCGCGCAGTCGGTGGCCGTCATGGCGCCATGTGCTGCAGCCGCAACGATACCCATGCTGCTCGGCCAGGCGAACGCGCCGTTGGTGTGGTGCGTCGTCACGGCAACCGTGCTCTGTGCGCTGGTCGCATCGACGCTCGGTGTCTTCGCTTCGCGCGTGGTTGCTCCGGGCGCCCTCTACACCTATGCGGCCAAGGGGCTCGGCCCCGCGGCAGGCGCTGCCACCGCGGCCGCGATGACACTCGGCTACGGGTCGTTGGCGATGTTCACGCTCTCGCAGACCGCAGCCTATGGGCTACGGATTTTCGGCCTCGGTGCACCGTCGACGCTGACGACGTGTCTTGCCGTTGCGGGGATCGCGGTCGTCATGGGGGTTGTTCTGATCCGAGGCGTACGAGTCTCGGCGCGAGTCGGGCTGATCATCGAGGCCGTTGCGGTCGCCGGATTGTTGACCCTTGTCGGAGTGCTGGTCACACGCAACTGGGACCACATGTCGGTGCGCGCTGCGGTCGCGGTGCCGACCGGATGGTCGCACTACCTTGCGGGCGTAGCCGTCGCGACATGCGGGATCATCGGATTCGAAAGCGCCGCAACACTCTCGGTCGAAGCGAAACGTCCGCTGCGAACCATTCCGCGGGCGATCAACGTCTCGCTGGCCCTCGGCGCTGTCGTCGTTCTCATCGCGACACTGGCACAGGCGGGCGGAGCGAACGTGCTCGACGGCATCTCGGCACTCGGCGAGGGAAACGTCGATGTGCTCACCGAGAGTATCGGAGCGTCGTGGGTGGCCCCGCTCGTGAATCTCGGTGTGTGCGCATCGTTTCTGGCGTGTGCGCTTGCGAGTACGACGGCGCTGACCCGAACTCTGCTGTCGCTGGCCCGAGAGGGCGTCCTTCCCGGCCGACTCGGCTACACGCATCCGCGATTCAAAACGCCGGTCGTCGGTGTGGTTGTGAGTCTGCTCGTGATGGTCGCAGTCATTGTCGTATCGCTGGCGGCGGGTGCGTCGGAGAGTTCCATGCGCGGCTCGATGGCGGCAGCGCCGGCCATCGGATTCATGGTCGCCTACGTCCTGGTCTGTGTTGCGGCGCCTGCCTTTCTGCGCAAGACCGGTGAATTGCAACGACGGGCGGCGGTGACAGCCTGGCTCGCCGCGGTCGGATTCGGCGGCATCCTGGTGGTGTTCGTCGCGACGAACATCGGCGGCATCTGGGCACCTGGAATCATCGGCGCGTTGGTCTGGCTGGCGCTGGCGGCAGTCGGCTATGGGGCGCTGCGTCGCGTTCGGCCACTGGTCACAGCGCACATGGGAATACACGAAACACCAATGCGCTCGGAGGTGTTCAGCGGACACCTCGAGTCCGACGACGCAGTCAGTGGCGGACCGTCGCGATGAGTCCTGCCTTCGGGGGCGACTCGTCGTCGAAATCGGTGATCAACGCACTGCAGATCCTTGAAGAGGTCGCGACGATGGGACCGGGTGTGACCGCCGTCGAGTTGTCCAGGCATCTCGGATTGTCGAAGTCGGCGACGTATCGCCTCGTGAATCTTCTTGCGCAGGAGGAGTATTTGGTCCGTACGCCCGATCTGGGCGGCTTCGCGCTCGGCGCCAGAATCGATCGCATGCTCGGCGCCGCGGCCGGCCCACCGGTCTCCGACCAGCTCCGTACCGCTCTCGACGAGGTGCGCTCGGGTCTGCGGTTCGGTGTGCACTTGTTCGGGTGCCACCGCGCGGGGACGTCGCGGGCCCGGCTGAGCCTGATGGACATCGATCCGGATTACCCGCTCAGTGATCCCGGCCGGCTTCTCCATGATCTGACCGCGTCCGCGGCGGGCCGGCTGATGACCGCCGTCGGATCCGGGCATCCCGCCGCGGCACCGACGCATGCGAGCCAAATCGGTTCGTTCATACCCAATTTCGGCTGCGTCTCGGTACCGGTGTGGGGAGCAGATTCGACGCTGGTCGCCGCGCTCACCATCGCCGCGCCCGCCAAGCACATCGAGAACCCGGAGACACTGGTCCGATTACTGGCCGACCCTGCACGACGGGTCGCCGAGATCATGGACTCCGGCGAGGAGTGAGCTGAAGACGGGGAGTAGCTCATATCGCTGAGATCAAGACATGGTCGTGCCGCTACGTCGCCACCGGCCATCCCGGCAGATGCCCCGTCAGTGCCCAGGCAGCCTGTCGGGCCGCCCCGAGTGCGACCCATTCACTTTCGGCGGGAAGAATGACGGTGCCTTCGAAGACTGATGGTGCGATGGCACGTATCGCCGGCGATTTCGCTCCACCTCCGATGAGAATGACCCTCTCGACATCGACGCACTGCGCCTCGATCTGCTCCCGGCACCACACCAGCGAACCGAGTAGTCCTTCGACGGCAGCACGTGCGACCGATGGCGCTGTGAAGTTCTCGGTCGTGATCCCCGTCAGCGATCCAGTCGCATCGGGCAGGTTCGGCGAGCGCTCTCCGGCGAAGTAGGGCACGAGACGCAGTCCGTGTGCGCCTGCAGGGGCCGAGACCGCCAGTCGTGCAAACTCTTCGAGGTCGACGCCAAGCATTCTCGCGGTTGCGGCGAGAACCGGTGCACCGTTCAACGTGCACACCAGTGGCAGATGGCGGCCGGTGCCATCGGCGAAGCCCGCGACAATGCCGGATGGATCGCACGGCGCGACATCGGTGACAGCGCTAATGCCTCCGGAGGTACCCAGCGAGACAACCGCGTCGCCCGGACCGGCCTGTAGTCCGAGTGCAGCGGCGGCGTTGTCGCCGAGCCCCGCGCCGAGTAGCGCGCCGCCGGGGATTCGCGCGGCAGCCTGTTCGGCTTCGATCACCCTGGGCAACAACGGACTTCGCCCGTGGAGTGCAAGTTCAAGGAGGTCGGGGCGATATTCGTCTCGGGCAGCGCTGAAGTATCCTGTTCCCGAAGCATCGCTGCGGTCGGTAGTCAGTGTGGCGATGTCGGTCGACCCGGACAGGCGCCACGTCAGCCAATCGTGGGGAAGACATACAGCGGCAGTCGTGTTGGCGTTCTGAGGTTCGTTGTCGGCGAGCCAACGCAGTTTTGCCGCAGTGATCGAGGCAACCGGGACGACGCCGACTGTCTCCGCCCATTTCTCGGGTCCGCCGAGCTCGTCGATCAGATCGGCGGCGCTCGTCGCCGATCGGGTGTCGTTCCACAACAAAGCATCTCGAATCACCCTGCCCGACTCGTCCAGGCAGATCATGCCGTGTTGCTGTCCGGCAACGGACACGGCCGCGACGTTGTCTAGCCCGCCTGCGGCGGAGATGGCCGCGCACAACGCAGTCCACCAGTGCTCGGGATCTACTTCGGTACACGGCGGGTGTGGCGCGCTCGCCGAGCGAACGACGGCGCCGGTCTCGGCATCACAGATCACGATCTTGCAGGATTGCGTCGACGAGTCGACCCCCGCCACGAGTGTCATGAGAGCAACTCCTTCAGGGTCTCGCGGGAACCCTTGGACCGCAGAGTTTCCAGCGCCCACAGGTAGGGCTTGGTGAAGCCGTCATGGTCGGCGAGTTCGCCGAAGAGCCCTCTTTCCGATACGAAGGCGAGCGGTTCGGTCCGCGACTTTTGTGCCAGTGGCACGAGTTCGTCGGCCTTCGGGTCGACGACGTCGATCGCGTCGCCGTTCTCGTCGATGCCCTCGGCGTATCGCGTCCAACTCGCCACGACGGCAGCGGCAAGATCGACGTTGCCACCCGCCTGGAGCCGCTCGCGAATCACGGGCACGAGCCATTTGGGAATGCGGTCGGAGGAATCCTGGCACAGGCGTGCGATCGTGTCGGCAATGGCGGGATTGGCGAAGCGCTCGAGAAGTGTGTCGATATATGCGTTGACGTCGACACCGGGCAATGGTGCAAGTGTCGGTTCTGCTTCGTCGAACATGTAGCGGCGCAGCAGTTCACGGATGTCGGAATCGCTTGCAGCGTCGTGAACATAGCGGTAGCCGAGTAGGTAACCGAAATAGCACAACGCTTGGTGGCTCGCGTTGAGCAGACGCAGCTTCATGAGTTCGTACGGCGTGACGTCATCGACGATCTGCACTCCGACATTCTCGAGCGCAGGCCGTCCGTCGCTGAACGAGTCCTCGAGGACCCACTGGGTGAATGGCTCGGCAACGACAGGCCAGTTGTCGACGATGCCGGTGCGTGCCTCGACCTCCGCCGCCAATTCAGGCGGGGTGACCGGCGTTATCCTGTCGACCATCGAATTGGGAAACGACGTGTGGGTGTCGATCCACTGAGCGAGCTCAGGATCACGCAGATGCGCGTAGGCAAGGAACGTCGAGCGCGCTACGTGGCCGTTGCCCTGTATGTTGTCGCACGACATCACTGTGAACGACGGAATGCCGCGTGCACGCCGACGTGCAAGGGCTTCTGTCACCAATCCGAAAACCGTTGCCAGAGGCTGATTTCCGCTCAGATCTGCGACGATGGCTGGATTCTCGGCGTCGAATTCACCTGTCGCAGGGGAGAAATTGTAGCCGCCCTCGGTGACCGTGAGCGACACGATGCGGGTGCCGGGGTCAGCGAGCTTTTCGAGGACAGTCTCGGGATTGTCTGGAGCATAGAGATACTCGACGATCGATCCGATGACCGAGGTCTCGACAGCGCCATCAGGACTCTTGAGGGTCAATGTGTAGAGCCCGTCCTGGGGCACGAGGGCGTCCCGCATGGCCTGATCGGCATGCCGGACACCGACGCCGCAGATACCCCACGATCGTGACTCGGGCTCGGCGAGAAGGCGATCGACATACATTGCCTGGTGTGCGCGGTGAAATCCGCCGACACCGAAGTGGACGATTCCGACGGTGATGTGTGCGCGGTCGTAACCGGGAGTCGGAATGCCGGTGATTGTTGGGAGAGCGTCGTTGCTGAGCCGGATACTCACGAGTGCGCCTTTCGGGTGTCGGGTCGGGGTTCGGTGTAGCGCGAGAGTGCCGGGTACACAACAGCTTTGATGTGTCCTGTGATGTGATCGGCGTTGAGCGCCGCGGGCAGCTCGTCGAGTCCGAAACGGGCGGTGACCATGGAGTCGAGGTCGACGGCGCCGGTGGTGGCGAGTCGGGTCGCCGTTGGCCAGGTGTTCGCATAGCGGAAGACGCCCGTCAGGACGATCTCGCGGTTCTGTATCAACGATATGGGCAGTTCCATGGTGTCAGCACCCATGCCGACGAGCACAGCACGGCCGCCGGGTCGAAGAGCGGAGATGCCCGCGGTGACTGCTGCCGGCGCGCCGCTCGCATCGACGAATGCGTCCACGGGTGCGATGACCGTGCCGGGAACGGCGACATCGGTTGCCCCGAATCGGAGTGCCTGCGACCGACGCTGTTCGTCGGGCTCGGTCACGACGATTCGTGAGAGCCCGGCCGCACGGGCTACCTGCGCGCACATCAGCCCGATCGGCCCCGCTCCGCTGATCAGAAGTGAATCACCAAGTCGAACCGATGCTTTCGCGATCGACGCGAGACCGACCGACAGGGGTTCGAACAGTGCGGCGGCCTCGTCGCTCACGTCGTCGGGTACGGCATGAGCGAATGCGGAACCGATCGTCACGAACTCGGTCAGTGCGCCGTCGACCGGGGGCGTTCCGTAGAAGCGCATGGCCGGGCACAGGTGGTAGTCACCACGCATCGTCTCCGTGCTCGTCGGGTCGGGTCGCTGCGGCTCGATCGACACACGTTGGCCGATGCGTGAGGATTGGACGCCCGCTCCGACGTCGACGATCACCCCGGCGGCCTCGTGCCCGAGGATCAGCGGCTCGCGCACCACGTGCTCACCAATGCGTCCGTGGCGCAGGTAGTGCGTGTCCGAACCGCATATTCCGACCGCGCTGACCTGCACAAGGACATCTCCGGGGCTGGGCCGGGGTACGGCTCTGGTCTCCACGGTCAGCTGTCGGCCGGGTGAGAGAACCGAAGCCCGCATTGCGCAGAGTCCCTGATCACTCGTTGTCGAGGATGTTGCATAGCTCACATCACGGATGTTAGCGTATTGAGCACATTCACCGCTAGTGAGCAAATGCTCACCAGTCGACATCACGCGAACAGGCGATGCTCATGGCGACACGCAACAAGACACCGGCACAGACCCGAGCCGAGGCGACGCATTCCGGTGCCGGCACCTCTTCACGTTCGACGTCTCGCGCGACGTCGGATAGTGGATCGGATCTGAGGTTGCTGGTCCGAGCGGCAACGATGTACCACCTCGAGGGCTTGACCCAAGCCGAGATCGCCGCGCGTCTCGGCGTCTCACGCCCGACCGCTGGGCGGCTCGTGGCACGTGCTCGGGCGCAGGGCCTCGTTCAGGTGACGGTTTCGGCTCCGCCGCACCTCTCCGCGTCGATTCACACCGATGTCGAGCGGAGCGTCGAGCAGGCATTCGGACTCGATGAGGCGCTAATCATCGATGAGGTCGCCGACGGGACCACATCCGGTAACGCTGCGCTCGGCAGGGCCGGGGCTTCGGTCCTCGCACGCCGAATCCAGCCCACGGATACATTCGGATTCACCTGGGGCCCTGAACAAGTCGCGGTAGCCGATGCGATGAGCGCCTCGGCGTCGTGTCAACGGGTGGTCCAGATGGATGGTTCGATGACATCCGTCGAGTACCACACCGGCGTCGATCATGCGCTCGCGAGATTCTCTGAACGATTGCATGCGCAACCACTGCGGTTGGTCGCCCCGCTCTACGTCGACGCAGAGACCGTCACCGCCCTCAACCGCGATTCGATTCTGTCCCAATCGCTTTCCGCGGCGCGGGGCGCTCACATCATGCTCTTCGGAGTGGGCTCCGTGTCCACCTCGACGACGCTGTTCGAGGGTGCGTACATCGACGCCATCGTGCTCGACGAGCTCATCGAGCTGGGCGCGGTGGGAGAGATCGGCGGACGCTTCTACGACGCCGCGGGCGAGCCCGTTTCGTCGAGCCTCGTGGAACGGACGGTGTCTGTGCCGCTCGATGCCGTGCGCGCCTGTCCCACATCCATTCTCGTATCCGGTGGAGTTCACCGCCGTGAATCGATACTCGGAGCCCTGCGCGGCGGTTTCGCCACCATTCTGGTGACCGACACCGAAACCGCCGAATGGCTTGTCATGCAAGAGAAAGGCCGACAGTGAGGTCACTGAGACAACGAAGTCTTCGCGCCGCGCGACGACGGACGACATACATGGTGGCCGCGGTGTGTGCCGCTGCATCACTCGCATTCGTCACCGGGTGTTCGGGCGCGGGTTCGCTTGGCGGAGGCAGCCGAGAGGTCACCGTCGCCATGGTGTCGAACTCGCAGATGCAAGACGCCGTCAAGCTCTCCGAGCAGTTCGAACAACAGAATCCGGGAGTGCACGTCAAGTTCGTGACGTTGTCGGAGAACGAGGCACGAGCGAAGATCACCGCGTCGGTCTCGACCGGCGGTGGCGAATTCGACGTGGTGATGATCAGCAACTACGAGACACCCATGTGGGCAAAATATGGCTGGCTGGTCAACCTGACGCCCTACATGAATGCCGACTCGTCCTACGACGCAGACGATTTCATTCCCTCGCTCAAATCAGCACTTTCCTACAACGGGCAGATGTACTCGGCGCCCTTCTACGGTGAGTCGTCATTCCTCATGTACAACAAGAAGCTGTTCGCGCAAGCGGGTGTGAGTCTGCCCGCCACCCCGACGTGGCCGCAGGTCGCCGACGCCGCTCGCAAGCTCACCAACGACAAGACAGCCGGAATCTGCCTACGTGGCAAGCCCGGATGGGGCGAGGTGCTTGCGCCGCTCAACACGGTGATCAACGCGTACGGCGGACGTTGGTTCGACGAGGACTGGAACGCTCAACTAACCAGCCCGGAGGTCGAGGCTGCGGTGCAGATGTACGTCGACACGGTTCGCCGATCCGGCGAGGCCGGTGCCTCGTCGTCCGGTTTCCAGGAATGCGGAAACCTGATGTCGCAGGGGCAGGTTGCCATGTGGTACGACGCGACGTCGGCGGTGTCCGTGCTGGAGAGCCCCGACGACTCGACCATCGCCGGCGACGTCGGCTATCTGCCCGCGCCGACGATGGCCAAGAAGGACAACGGGTGGCTCTACACCTGGTCGCTCGGCATTCCGTCGAGTAGCGACAACAAGGACGACGCGTGGAAGTTCATCGACTGGATGACCAACAAGCGATACATCCAGCACGTCGCCACGACACTCGGCGCGACGCATGTCCCGCCGGGCAGCAGATTGTCGACGTATCAGTTGCCCGCTTATCAGAAGATCTCGCAGCCGTTCGCCGAGCAGACGCTGTCGGCGATGCAGGCGGCAGATCAGCTCAAGCCGACGCTCAAGCCGGTGCCCTACACCGGAATCCAGTTCCTCGCGATCCCAGAGTTCCAGGACCTCGGTACCCGTGTCAGCCAACAGATCTCGGCCGCGATCGCAGGTCAGATCAGTGTTCATGACGCACTGGAGCAGGCGCAGCAGTACGCGCAGGTCGTCGGTAAGTCCTATCAGAGGGAGAGGTAGACCATGGCGACTGCAGTCATGACACCGCCGGCGCAACCCGACGCCGGTTCGGGTAAGGCGGTAACGTCCAAGCGCGACCAGATCACGCGCGCCGAGGGTTGGCGCAGGCGGGGACCGCTGCTACCCGCGCTGATCTTCATGATCGTGGTGACACAGATTCCGTTCGTGTTCACCCTCTACTACTCGACACAGTCCTGGAACCTGGTCCGCCCCGGTTCGCGTCGATTCGTCGGACTCGACAACTACGGCGCCGTCTTCTCCGATAGCCAGTTCTGGAAGGTCACGCTCAACACCATCGTGCTGATTGTGGGAACGGTGCTGATCTCGGTGGTGTTGGGGCTGATCTTCGCGCTGCTGCTCGACCGAAAGTTCTTGGGACGAGGGATAGTTCGAACCTTACTCATCACTCCCTTCCTGGTCACACCGGTTGCTGCGGCACTGTTGTGGAAGACGAGCCTGCTCTCGCCGACCAACGGCCTGGTCAACTGGGCACTCAGTCCGCTGGGGATTCACGTCGACTGGTTGTCGCAGTTCCCACTCATGAGTGTGATGGCCGAATTGATCTGGCAGTGGACGCCGTTCATGATGCTTCTCATTCTCGCTGGACTGCAGTCGATGCCGCGCGACATCCAGGAGGCAGCGCGAGTCGACGGTGCGACCAGCTTCCGGCTGTTCCGCGAGCTGACGCTCCCACACCTGCGTCGCTTCATCGAACTGGGCATGGTACTCGGTGCAATCTATCTGGTCAACACCTTCGACGCGGTCTACATGATGACGGCGGGCGGGCCGGGTGTTGCCAGTTCCAACCTGTCGTTTTACATCTACCAGCGGGCGTTTCTCGGATTCGACATCGGCCAGGCCGCCGCGATGGGTGTCGTCACTGTCATCGGGACGATAGTCGTTGCATCGCTGGCACTTCGACTGATCTTCAAATCATTCACCGGAACCGAGGAGGCAGCCTGATGACCGCCACCGCCACCGCCACCCCGACAACGTCGAGGTCTCCCTCGACGCCGACCCCGATCATCCGACGTCGACGCGATCCGCGCGGCGGTGTGCTGACCGCGATCACCTGGATACTCGCCATAGGGTTCTTCTTCCCGGTGTTGTGGATGGTACTGACGGCGTTCAAGCAGGAGAGTGACGCGGCAACCAACCCGCCCACCTTCTTCTTCACGCCCACCCTGCAGCAGTTCCGCAATGTGTTCGACGCCGGGATCGGCACCCCGCTGCTGAATTCGTTGTGCGCCACCGTGGTCTCGACGATCCTGGTGTTGCTTCTCGGTGTACCAGCAGCTTTCGCGCTGTCGCTGCGCCCGGTGCGTAAAACCAAGGACGCTCTGTTCTTCTTCATCAGTACGAAGATGTTGCCCATCGTCGCGGCCATTATCCCGCTGTACGTGATCGTCGGAAAACTGGGGATGCTCGACAACGTCTGGACGTTGATCATTCTGTACACGGCGATGAACCTGCCGATTGCAGTGTGGATGATGCGGTCGTTCTTCCTCGAAGTGCCCGGAGAACTGTTGGAGCGGCCAGTATCGACGGCGCGAGTATGTGGACCGCCGTGCGCGAGGTGATCTTGCCGCTCATCTCACCCGGTATCGCTGCCACTGCACTGATATGCGTCATCTTCTCGTGGAACGAATTCTTTTTCGCCGTCAACATGACCGCGGTCAACGCGCAGACCATGCCGGTGTTCCTCACCGGGTTCATGTCGGGGCAGGGACTGTACTGGGCGCAACTGTCTGCGGCGTCGGTCTTGACTGCACTTCCCGTCGTCGTTTGCGGGTGGATCGCGCAGAACAAGCTCGTCCGCGGACTGTCCTTCGGCGCCATCAAGTAGTCAACAGACAATCCAACATTCAGCACACACAGGAGTTCACAATGGCTTCCATCACCTACGACAAGGCCTGCTGCGTTTATCCCGGAGCCGAGAAACTGGCTGTCGACTCACTCGACCTCGACATCGAGGACGGCGAATTCATCGTTCTGGTCGGTCCCTCGGGATCCGGCAAGTCGACGGCCCTTCGAATGCTTGCAGGTCTCGAGGAGATCGACTCCGGCGCAATCCATATCGGCGGGAACAGCATGGTGGGTGTTGCGCCCAAGGATAGGGATATCGCGATGGTGTTCCAGAACTACGCGCTCTACCCCAACAAGACGGTCGGGGAGAACATGGGATTTGCGCTCAAGATGCGGGGAGTGCCCGCAGACGAGCGTAAAGCCAAGGTTGCCGAGGCGGCAAAGCTGCTCGACCTCACCGACTTCCTCGATCGCAAACCCGCGAAACTCTCGGGTGGGCAACGGCAACGTGTGGCGATGGGCCGTGCGATCGTGCGTGAACCGCAGGTGTTCTGCATGGATGAGCCGTTGTCGAACCTCGACGCCAAGCTCCGCGTGCAAACCAGAACTCAGATCGCCGCACTGCAGCGTCGGCTCGGCACCACGACGGTGTATGTCACCCACGACCAGGTCGAGGCCATGACGATGGGCGATCGGGTCGCCGTACTGAAGAACGGGGTGCTGCAACAGTTCTCCACTCCGACCGAACTCTATGACCGACCTCGCAACGCATTCGTGGCAGGCTTCATCGGGTCGCCGTCGATGAACCTGTTCACCGCTCCGGTCACCGACGGCGCGGTGGGTATCGGCAAAGCGAGTGTCGATCTCGACGCGGAATCTCAAGCGGCGCTGCGTAAGTCCGGTGTGTCGTCAGTGACCGTCGGTATCCGTCCTGAGCACCTTGCACTGGCCGATGACGGGGATGCCGGTATCGACGCCGACGTCGCTCTTCTCGAGGAACTCGGTAGTGAGACCTATGTGTACGCGTCTCTGGTCGACGACTCGATCAGAAATCTCGACGGCGACCCGATGACCGTGGTGATCCGATCCGCCGATCGCGCACCGGCCAAGAGGGGCGACGGCATCCGACTGCGCCAGGCCGATCGCGCGGTACACCTCTTCCATCCCGAGACGGGGGAGCGGCTGAACTGATTTCTCCTGGCCATCTGTGCAGTTGGCACCGACTTTTCGGTGGTCTATGGACCCTTTCGATGGTCGACGCACCGTCTTTGGGTACGTAGACTCCGCGAGTGCATGGGCCGCGGTGTGGTTTCGTGCCCACCCGCCGTCTGCAGGCCGGTACGAGTACGCTGCGGCTCCGCTGCACCAACACTCGACCATGGCGAAATGCAGATTGAGGAAGGATCAGCGTTGATCACAGAAACTCGAACGGCCAGCCGCCCCGTGGACGTGTACCGAACACGGCTCGCGGATCACGGAGAGATCGAACCCCGCCCACACCCCGTCGTGTGGGCACAGGACCAGCAGGGTCCGCTGTCGACCGCGGAGATCGATGGCTACCGCGACCGGGGATACCACACAGCTGAAAACGTATTGTCCGACAACGATATCGACACATGCCTGACCGAGGTCGCCTCGATCACGGACAGGTTGGGAGACGACGAGCGCGTGATCCGCGAATCGTCGAACGGTGAGGTGCGATCACTCTTCGCGGTGCACCACCTCAGCGACGCGATCGCGGAGATCTGCGAGCGCACCGAGATCGCAGGCGTCGCACGGCAGATACTCGGAGACGACGTCTACATCCACCAGAGCCGGATCAATCTGAAGCCGGGATTCGCTGGTGGTCCGTTCTACTGGCACTCCGATTTCGAGACGTGGCACGCCGAGGACGGCATGCCGACGCCCCGTGCGCTCAGTGTCTCGCTCGCGCTCACGCCCAACCTCCTGACCAACGGGGCCCTGATGATCATTCCGGGTTCGCACAAGCAGTTCGTCGGATGTGTTGGACGGACCCCCGACGACTACCACAACCAGTCGTTGGTCTCCTACCGTCCGCCGTTCGGGACTCCCGAGGAGTCCGACGTGACAACGCTCGCAGACGAACACGGCATCGACATGATCACCGGGCCTGCGGGGTCGGCGCTCTACTTCGACTCGAACTGCATGCACGCATCGTCGGGCAACATCACGCCGTACCCGCGTAGCAACCTCTTCGTCGTGTTCAACGCGAAATCGAATGCGCTGCAAGAACCTTTTGCCGCCGATGCACCCCGACCGGACTACCTCGCACACCGCTGAGCGGCCAACCGGCCGAGTGCGCTGCCGCCGGACGGCCGCATGCCCGGTCGGATCAGTCGGTCAGGGCGTCGGCGAACCCGAGTCCCTCCGAGGTGAGAAAGTAGAACAACGGAAGGATCGGAAAGACGACGAGCGCAATGAGCGGGTAGACGAAGAAGCCGAGTAGTCCGGCAATCAGATAGAGCCCGATTCCCGCCACCGACCGCCACACCCCGTGCCGCGTGTAGTTCGGTTCCACGCCGTCGGCAAGTAGGTCCGGACGTCGAATCAGATAGGCGTACAAGAGAACCCAACTGGCACACATCGCAGCTGTGATCAGCGCGTAGAGCGCGATGGCGGTGCGGGCGTCGGCGCCGGTGAGATCCTCACGCAACGCGTCGGAGACGACGGCGGTGGGGAATGCGATGAGCGACGTCGTGAAGAGAACGCCGAGGTTGAGTGCGAGTAGCGGCCGATTGGCGTAGCGGATTCGGGCGAAGGCCTGATGGTGGTTGAGCCAGATGACACCGACGTAGATGAATCCTGCCGTATAGGCGACGTAGTCGGGCCAATGTGCGACGAGCGACGGAAACAGTTGACCTGGTTCGTGTCGTGGATCGACCAGACTGAGCACGATGATCGTGACGGCGATGGCGAACACGCCGTCGGAGAAGGCTTCGACGCGGCTGGTCGGCAGAGCCGAGAATCGCTGCCTCTGGTCCGGTGCCGTCATGCGAAGACCTCCCGGTCGGATCCGTCGTCTGATGTCGACGGTATCCGGCCGGGAGGTCTTCGGACTCAGCTGGTGCTGCCGACCGCCTGCGCGTCGTCGGACGACGGCGTCGCCGTCGGTACCGGCTGCGGACCGCGCTTCGGGATCGTCAGCGTGATCGCGACGCCCACGAAAGCGGCGATGGCTCCGACGAGGAAGCACAGCCGGAACGAAGTGTGTGACGGCATGTCCTGTCCCCCCATCGAGACGGTTGCTGTGGTCAGCAGCACCGCCATCACGGCAGACGAGACCGTGGTACCGATCGAGCGCATCAATCCGTTGAGGCCCACGGCGGAACCGGCCTCGGTCATGGGTACCGAACCCATGATCAGTGTCGGCATGGCCGCGTACCCGATTCCGACGCCAGAAGCCGCGATGATCGATGCGATCATGAGCTGCCACGGCGAGTTCATCAAGAACAGTGCGATCAGGTAACCCACGCCGAGAACGGTCGCACCGATGGCCAGCGTGTATTTGGCGCCGATCTTGTTGATCAGGATGCCCGACACCGGAGAGAAGACCAGCATCATCAGTCCACCTGGTGCCATCCAAAGCCCGGCTGCCAGCATGGTCTGGCCGAGTCCGATCCCGGTTTCCTTCGGCATCTCCAGCAGCGCCGGGATGACCACCGACTGAGCCATCATGCCGAAGCCGATCGCGATGGCGGCGATATTGGTCAGCAGCACCGACGGCCGCGCGGTGGTACGCAGGTCGACGAGCGGGTCTGTGGTGCGCAGCTGGTAGAAACCCCACGCGATCAGAACGACGATGCCCGCAGCCAGCAGTCCCAGCGTGGTGCCGGATGCCCAGCCCCAGTCGTTGCCCTTGGAGACGGCGATGAGCGCGGCGCACAGTCCGATGGCCAGGCCGATGGCGCCGACGATGTCGAGGCGGCCACCGGTGGCGTCGGGCACGTGCGGCACGACGACGACGACCAGCGCCAGCACGACGGCGCCGAGAGCCGCGGCGACCCAGAACAGGGCGTGCCAGTTCCATGTCTGTGCGATCCACGCAGACAGCGGCAGGCCGATCGCACCGCCGACACCCAAGGTCGCGCTCATCGCGGCGATGGCCATCGAGGTGATCTTCCGCGGAGTCACCTCGCGCATGAGGCTGATGCCCACCGGGATGAAGCCCATCGCGAGGCCCTGGATGGCGCGACCGATGATCATCGGGATGACCGAGTCGCTCAGTGCACACACAACCGAGCCGACGACGAGTAGGACGCCCGAGCCGACCAGCACTCGCTGCTTTCCGAACATGTCACCGAGTCGGCCCGCGATGGGCATGGCCACAGCTGCGGCGAGCAGCGTAGCGGTGATGACCCACGAGGCGTTCGAGCGCGACGTGCCGAGCAACTGTGGCAGTTCAGGTTGGATCGGGATCACGAGTGTCTGCATCAACGCGGCGACGAGTCCGCCGAGGCACAGGGCGATCACGGTGGCGACCGCGCCGGTCGCGGTCTTGTTCTCCGCATGCGGCAGTGAAGTTTCTGCAGCAGGGGAAGATTGTGTGTCGGACATGGACACCTCCTTGGGATATGCACAATACATATGTAAACTACATATGCCTAATCGCTAGGGATATTTCGGACATAGTGGACAGTGTTGAGGGCGAAGGGAATTCGTGTGACGAGGGAACGCGTGAGCGGCACCGACGACTCGAGCGATGAGTACGCACCCTGGCCTTCGCCCCTTTATCGCGATCTCGCGGAGGAATTCCTCCGCATGACGCGCCGTCGTTCGCACGTCGATCCCGACTCGATCCTCGAGGTCTCCGCTTTCAACCTGCTCTGGATACTGTCCGATGGCAGGCCCCGCACCCTGCGACAGCTGACCGATGCCATGCAACTGGAGCAGTCGACCGTCAACCGGCAGGTGAACGCGGCGATCAAGCACGGCTATCTCGAGCGCTTCGACGTCGCGGGATCGATCAGCAAGCAGGTCAGGCCGACGAAAGCGGGTCTCGACGCTTTCGAGCACGACGGCCTGCTACGTGCGCGACGCCTCGAGCGTGTGCTCTCCGACATGGGGCCCGGATCTCCGGAGGCGTTGTTTCGCCAACTCCACGCGTTCAACAATGCGTATGACCGTACGCTGGCCGACGACGACCGCAACCGGCGGCGACACGGATAGGAGGCACGATGGCCGACGCTCCGCGGCGATACGTGGTCACCGGAGCCGCCTCTGGAATGGGCTGCGCAGTGGCCGAATCCCTTCGGGCACAAGGGCACACCGTCATCGGTGTCGATCAGCGTGACGCCGACGTCGTCGCCGACCTCGCGACGTCCGACGGTCGAGGCGCCGCCGTCGCGGCCATTCTCGCACTCTGTGACGGTGAGCTCGACGGCGCCGTGCTGGCCGCGGGAGTCGGGCCCAAGGCGGGTGCAGAACGCGCGATTGTCGAGGTCAACACCTTCGGTGTCACAGAACTGCTCAGCGGGTTGCGCGACGCGCTCGCGGCGTCGAACAAGGCGAAAGTGGTTGTCTTCGGCTCCAATTCGACGACCTCCACGCCGTTCGTGCCGAAGTCCGCGGTGCGCAGACTGATGAAGGGCGACGCGGCTGGGGCGGCCACGATCATCCGACGCCGAGGTAAGGCACTGTCGGGGCCGGTCGCTTACGCGGCGTCGAAACTCGCTGTGACCCAATGGTGTCGTGTGCACGGTACCGATCTCGACTGGGCAGGCGCGGGTATCCGGTTGAACGTGATCGCGCCGGGTCCGGTGATGACCCCGCTGTTGCAGGCGCAGCTAGAAGGTGCGTCGGGCAAGAACGTCCGGTCGTTCCCGGTTCCGTTGCGCGAGTACGGCACGCCGGAACAACTCGCGGCGTGGGTCATGGTCATGCTGTCATCGGATGCCGACTTCATGTCGGGTTCAGTGGTCACTGTCGACGGCGGCACGGAGGCGTATCTCCGGTCGCGCGATTGGCCGGTCCGGCTGCCGTTGCACGAGGTCCCGAGAACACTGTGGCGTATGTACCGGGCTCCCAAGGAGGGTCGTGTTGCCAGATACTGAAGGTTCGTCGTCCGAGAATGATTGGGCACCAGGAGCTCTCGACGGCCTTGTGGTCGCCGACTTCACCCGCGTGCTCGCCGGTCCGTACGCGACGATGATGCTCGCAGACCTCGGCGCCGACGTCGTCAAGATCGAACGCCCGGGGGTGGGGGACGACACGAGGACGTGGGGGCCGCCGTTCACCGCCGACGGCACCGCAACCTATTTCGCGTCCGTCAATCGCAACAAGAAGTCGGTGACGCTCGATCTACGCGATCCGGACGATCTGGCCCGCGCTCGCGCGATCGCGCTGCAGGCCGACGTCGTGATCGAGAACTTCCGGGCCGGGACGATGGAGCGTCTCGGTCTGGGATATGACCAATTGCGTTCGGAAAGACCAGATCTCGTGTACTGCTCGATCACCGGATTCGGTCGTGACGGGGGCGCGGCACTGCCCGGATACGACCTGCTCGTTCAGGCGGTCGGCGGATTGATGAGTGTCACCGGCTCTGGACCCGACGAACCGGTGAAAGTCGGTGTCGCGGTCGTCGACGTACTCGCCGGATTGCACGCGGGCTTGGGAATCCTTGCCGCACTTCGTCATCGCGACCGGACCGGACACGGTCAGCGCGTCGACGTCGACCTGTTCTCGGCGTCGTTGTCGTCGCTGGTCAATCAGGCGTCGGGGTTTCTCAACGCAGGTGTAGTACCCGCGCCGATGGGAAATCGCCATCCGAGTATCACTCCCTACCAGGTGTTCTCGACGGCAACCCGTCCGATCGCGTTGGCTGTCGGCAACAATGGTCAGTTCGAGAAGGCTGTCGAGGTTCTCGGCCGCCCGGAACTGGCTGCAGACGAGCGCTTTACGTCGAACTCGGCGCGCGTTGCCCACCGCGATGAATTGATCGACGAGATCACCATGGTGCTCGTCACGAAGGATGCCGATCACTGGTACGCCGAGTTCACAGCGGCGGGAGTACCTGCGGGACCGATCAACTCGGTTGCCGAGGCGTTCGACTTCGCCGACGAACTCGGAATCGACGTGCGCGCCGCGACCCCGGACAGCAAGATCGTGACGACCGCGAACCCGATACGGATGTCGGCGACGCCTGTCACCTACCGCAGTGGAGCGCCGGAACTAGGCGCCGACAACGAGGGCTGAGGTCACTCGTTGTGATCCTTGGGCCAGTCGCCCTCAGTGATCAACTCTTCGAAGTTCTTGAGGAGATGCGGATTGAGCTCGTCCTCGACCGCCTTCTCGTAGTTGCCGTTCCACTTGGCGAACCACTTCTCGTCGCGATCCATCAGATAGATCGGCCAGCCGTGCGTGATGATCAGTTCGTCGGAGTACAAATCCGTCGACCCGTCGTCACGCATGTACCAATACTTCTTGCCTGAGTCGTAGAACGCGGCCAGTTCCTCGGCCGTCACGAAGTATGTGCCGTCTGCCTGCCTCATGGCGACGATCCTACGGAGTTGGGCAGGCCTGCGGGCAGGACTCGACACACGGGCAAAGGCCGGTGGTGGCGAGTTCGGGCGCCGACAGGGCACGATTGGTATGCGCGGGTCGCCATGAGTCCACCTCCGCCATGACAGGTCCGTGATCCTTGTTCGCCCCAGAGTGTTGTTTCCCAGGTAGTTGTTTGTGCAGAGAGGTCTCGTGTGTCAACCGTGCTGATCGACGTTGAGCAACTTGCCGACGCCATGCTCTCCGACACCCCACCGGTCGTGCTCGACGTCCGGTGGCAACTCGGCGACGCCGACGGTCACGCTCGCTACCGCACCGGACACATTCCGGGAGCGGTCTATGTCGACCTCGACTCCCAACTCGCAGCGCCGCCGTCGCCAGAGGCCGGGCGGCATCCGCTACCCGAGATCGACGCGCTGACCGAGGCGGCGCGTTCGTGGGGCATCGACGACACCTCACCCGTCGTGGTCTACGACGACAACGGCAACCTCGCAGCCGCTCGCGCCTGGTGGCTACTGCGATGGGGCGGCCACCCCGACGTCCGCCTTCTCGACGGCGGTCTGGCCGCATGGCGCGATTCCGGCATGCGGTTGTCGAGTGGAGACACACCCGTTCGGCCCGGAAAAGTCACGCTGCAGGCGGGATCACTGCCGGTCGCCACGATCGACGACGTCGCGGCGCTCGGTTCCGATGACTCAAGGGCAGTCCTCGTCGACGCGCGGGCAGCCGAACGTTATCGCGGCGAGGTCGAACCCATCGACCCGCGCGCGGGTCATATTCCAGGCGCGATCAGCCTTCCCACCAGCGAGAACATCGACGCGTCCGGACGTTTCCGCGCCGCGTCGGAGCTGCGAGAGCGGTTTGCACAGGCGGGCGTCACGGACGGATCGGCGGTCGTCGCCTACTGCGGTTCGGGTGTGAATGCCGCACACGAGATCGCCGCCCTGGAGATCGCAGGATTGTCCGGGACTCTGTACCCCGGCTCGTGGTCACAATGGTCGGCCGACCCTGCGCGTCCAGCCGAGATATGACCGAACTGGGACCTGAACACAATCGAATTCGACGAATGTAGTGCGAGAACAGGGTGACACTGGTCACGAACGCGTGCAGAAGGCAGCGCGGCTCCGACCTCCATCACGATGCATAGCTCTGAGACGTCAACGACTCAGAGTTCACCACCGGGTTACGTCCGGCCCGACGAACGAAAAGAGTGAGTAGATGCGCGATTTCCATTGTTCCAACTGTGGGCAGCAGCTGTCCTTCGAGAACACCGTCTGTCTCAATTGCGGACACAACCTGGGATTTCACCTGCCCAGCCGCACGATCCAGGTACTCGACGACGACGAAAAGGGCACCGTCGATGGGGCGACGATCGTCCGCTGCGCCAACAACCTTCCCGCCGCCTGCAACTGGATGGTAGAGGAGGGGCCGGATCTGCCCGCGCTCTGTGAGTCGTGCCGGTTGACGCGCACCAGGCCGTCGGATTCCGACGAACAGGCCATGGCGGCCTTCGCCGAGTCCGAAGCCGCAAAGCGTCGAGTGATCTACGAGCTCGACGAACTCAAGCTCCCGATCTTCGGGAAAGACACCGACCCGGAGACCGGACTCGCGTTCGATCTGCTGTCGAGCCGCGATCAACCGGTCACCACCGGGCACGCCGATGGTGTGATCACCCTCGACCTCGCCGAGGGCGACGACGTGCACCGTGAGCGACTGCGCGTCTCGATGGACGAGCCGTACCGCACGTTGATCGGACACTTCCGTCACGAGATCGGGCATTTCTATCAGATGGTCCTCGTTGGTGACGGCCCGAACCTCGAGCGGTACACAGAGCTCTTCGGTGACCCCAATACGAGCTACCAGGACGCGATCGATCGTCACTACAACGACGGCCCGCCGGAGGATTGGGAACAGGACTACGTTTCCTCGTACGCAACGATGCATCCGTTCGAGGACTGGGCCGAGACGTTCGCTCACTACCTGCACATCCGCGACACGCTCGACACCGCAGCCGCTTTCGCGCTGGCTCCCGCGGGTGCGACGTTGGAGGCAGATCTGCCGGGCAAGGTGGGTTTTGAGCGGATCATCGACTGGTGGCTGCCGTTGACCTGGGCGCTCAATCAGATCAATCGGTCGATGGGGCATCAGGACCTCTACCCGTTCGTGCTGCCGCCCAAGGTGCTCGAGAAGATGGAGTTCATCCACGAGCTCATCACCTCCGACGACCACGCGGTGGTCGCGCAGTAGTCATGTCCGAGCCGGTCCTCTGCGAGGTCGACGGGTCGATCGTCACCATCACGCTCAACCGGCCCGAAGTACGCAACAGCGTCGACGGGCCGACTGCGCACGCACTGCGGGCGGCCTTTCACCGATTCGACGACGATCCCGATCTCAAGGTTGCGGTACTCGCAGGCGCGGGCGGGACCTTCTGTGCCGGAGCCGATCTCACGTCGGTCGGTGATCCGTCGCGCCGCAACGACCTCGACGTCGACGGCGGCGGTGACGGCCCGATGGGACCGACGCGCATCCCCTTGTCCAAACCGGTGATCGCCGCGGTCAGCGGGTATGCGGTGGCCGGCGGCTTGGAGTTGTCCCTTCTCGCCGATCTCCGGGTGGTCGAAGAAGACGCGACGCTCGGCGTGTTCTGCAGGCGGTGGGGGGTACCGCTGATCGACGGCGGGACGGTACGCCTACCGCGCATCGTCGGACTCGGTAGGGCGCTCGACCTCATACTCACCGGGAGGCCGGTAGACGCAGAGGAGGCCTTGGCGATGGGGTTGGCCAATCGAGTTGTGCCGCATGGCGAGGCGCTGGACGCTGCGCGGGAACTCGCGCGCCAGATCGCGCAGTTCCCGTTCGAATGCGTGCTCGCCGACCGTGCGTCGGTGTACGCGGGACTCGACCTCCCCCTCGGCGACGCGCTCCGCGCCGAGGGGGCGGCAGGCGTACCCATCGTCGAACGCGAGGGTGTCGCCGGTGCAGCACGTTTCGCGGGCGGCGCAGGGCGTCACGGGAGCTTCTGAAGCGGACCACGATCTACGCGCGGCGACGGGACCTGTTGATCGTTGCCGAACCGAGGACGGCGAAGGACACCGACACGGCGAACGGAACGGCGGTGACGAAGGGTGACACCGCGACGGTCGTCGGGTGGCCTCAACGGACTCGCCATGTGGCAAATCTAGTAATCACTGCGAACGCAACCCTTGGAAAAACTCTCCACCTGCACTGAACTGGTGTAGTTGCGCCTACGGCGCGCCACCTTCTCGCGCTCGATGCCCGGATGTGTCGATCGACGAGATGCGTCGATCGAGGAGAGAGGCTTTACGTGAGCTCCCTGAAGTTCCACTGGTTCCTGCCCACCAACGGTGGTGACAGCCGCAACGTCGTCGGAGGTGGTCACGGCGTCGCTGCCGAAGCCGCGGGTCGACCGGCGTCGGTGCAGTATCTGGGACAGATCGCGCGCAGCGCCGAGCAGCTCGGCTTCGAGGCCGCGCTCACTCCGACGGGCGCCTGGTGCGAGGACGCGTGGGTCAGCACGGCCATGATCAGCAGTCTCTCGGAGCGTCTGAAGTTCCTCGTGGCGTTCCGCCCCGGCATGACCGCCCCGTTCTTGGCCGCGCAGATGGCCGGGACCTTTCAGAACCTCTCCGGTGGTCGACTCCTGCTCAACGTCGTCACCGGCGGTGAGGATGCCGAGCAGCGGATGTTCGGCGACTTCCTCGACAAGAAGCAGCGCTACGCGCGGGCCGACGAGTTCCTGGAGATCGTGCGACGGCTCTGGACCGGCGACACTGTGAACTTCGACGGTCAGTACCTCTCCGTCGAAAATGCGGTGTTGCACCAGATCCCGAATCCGTTGCCGCAGATCTACTTCGGCGGCTCGTCGCCCGAAGGAATCGCGGTGTCGGCGAAGCATGCCGACGTCTACCTCACCTGGGGCGAGCTACCAGAAGCCGTGGCGGAGAAGATTTCTCGTGTCCGTGCCGCCGCGGAGGAGCAGGGTCGCGAACTGAAGTACGGAATCCGGTTGCACACCATTGCGCGTGACACCTCCGAAGCCGCATGGGCCGAGGCGGATCGCCTGCTGGCCAACATCTCCGAAGACGACATCGCGCGCATCCAGGCGGGGCTGAAACGCTCGGCGTCGGAGGGGCAGCAGCGCATGCTCGCACTGAACAAGGGGTCCAAGGACGGGTTGGAGATCTACCCGAACCTCTGGGCGGGCGTCGGCCTGGTGCGCGGCGGTGCTGGAACCGCAATGGTCGGCTCCTTCACCGAGATCGCCGACCTGATCGAGGCGTATCACGAGGTCGGGATCGACGAGTTCGTGCTGTCGGGCTACCCGCATCTCGAGGAGTCGTACTGGTTCGGGGAGGGTGTGCTTCCCGAGCTCACCCGTCGCGGACTGTGGGAGCACCCCGCGCCTGTCGCGGTCAGTGCATCGGTTCCGTTCGGGTCGCCCGCACCGCTCAAGCGGGTGTCGGCGTCGTGACGACTGCGGTCGTGGTCGGCAACCCGAAACCGGGCAGCAGAACACTCGGCGCCGCAACGTATCTGGCCGCGGAACTGTCGGGATCTGAACCTGATCTGATCGTGGACCTGGCATCGCTCGGCTCGACGATTCTCGACTGGGGTGACGAGCACGTCAACGATCTCGTGTCACAGGTCGGCGGGGCTGATCTCGTCGTATTCGCCAGTCCCACATACAAAGCCGCATACACCGGCCTGCTGAAACTGTTCCTCGACCGCTTCGCCGGCGGGACAGGACTCTCCGGAATCGCGATTCCGCTGATGCTCGGCGGAAGCCCTGCACATTCACTCGCGCCGGAGCTCACGTTGCGTCCCGTGCTCACCGAGATCGGTGGCACGGTGCCGGGACGTGGTCTCTACGTCATCGACTCCGCATACGACGACCCAGCCGCGTACGCCGAATGGCTCACTGCGACAGAGCCGATCGTCACCACATTGCTGAAGGCAGGCTCATGAGCGAACCGCGTCCGAACGAACTCCCGACCAACGAACTGCATACCAACCAGGATCTCGATCCCGCTCGTCTACGCAAGGCATTCGGCATTTTCCCGACTGGTGTCGTCGCGGTTGCCGCAGAGGTCGACGGCCAGCTGACCGGCCTCGCCGCAAGCTCGTTCACCAGCGTCAGTCTCGACCCACCACTCGTGTCGGTCTCGGTGGCGTCGGGGTCCAAGACGTGGCCGGATCTTCGACGCGCAGCACACCTCGGCGTCACAATCCTCGCCGACCACCAGGGTGCTGCCTGCCGGCAACTCGCCGGAGCGGTCGAGCACCGGTTCGACGGCATCGCGGTGAAGGCATCCGACGAGGGAGCCGTCACCCTCGACGAGGGACTGGCACATTTCGATTGCACCATCTACCGCGAGGTCGAGGCGGGCGATCACATCATCGTGCTGCTCGAGCTGCATGGCGTCGATCATCCGGAGGCCGGGGTCGACCATCCGGAGACCGGAAATCCGCTGATCTTCCACCGCAGCGGGTTCGGCAAGCTGGCGCAGGTGGTCTAGGAAGCTACGCGAGAGACGCGATGAACGTCTCGGCGATTGCTTCGAGACCCGCCTGATCGTCGGCTCCGAAGCGGTCGGGTACTGGGCTGTCGAGGTCGAAGACTCCGATGAGCTCGCCGTCGTGCACCAGCGGCACAACGATTTCCGACCGACTGTCGGCGTCACAGGCGATGTGGTCGGGGACGGCGTGCACGTCGGCGACGCGTTGCGTGATGCGGGTTCTGGCGGCCGCCCCGCAGACGCCGCGACCCAACGGGATGCGTACGCAGGCAGGTTTTCCCTGGAACGGGCCGACCACCAGCTCGTGACCGTCGAAGAAGTAGAAGCCAACCCAATTGACCTGTGGCAGAGCCTGATAGACCAGCGCCGACAGATTGGCAGCATTGGCGACGCGATCGGATTAGCCATCGATGAGTGCGCGTGCGGCGTCGGTGAGCTCAGCGTAGTCGATCGCGGGGCGGCCGGTAGGCGGAAAGTACTCGGTGCTCATCTCACCACTGTGCCCGCATCGGTGGCTGTTGCGCCAGCGCGGGTGTTCACGTGTTGACCTGTGCCTTGCGTGCGAAACGTTCTTGGAGAGAGCCGAATACCGATGGCTCCCCAAACCAGACGACGACGTCGTCGGCGCCGGCACGACGCCAGGAGTCGAGCTCGTCGACCAACGCGTCGACCTGGTCGGCGGTGCGGACGAAGCGCTTGATCGCCGTCGTGACGCGACCCTCGGTACGACGTTTGAGGTCTGCTGCTATCGCGCGGAACGTCGCCGGGTCGGTTCCCGAGTTGTCGAAGTAGATCGACTGCCAGCGATCACCAAGGCGTGCAGCACGATTCACCGCCGCGGGGGAGTGCCCGCCGATCGTGATCGGAATGCCCTGTGGGCGGACCGGGGTGGGATACCCGCCGCCGAAGCTGTAGTGCTCGCCCAGCAGGCCGTCGGTGTTGCCTGCCCACAGGTGGCGCAGCACGCCGATCGCCTCGTCGGTCCGGCGCCCGCGGTCGTGGAATTGTGCTCCCACAGCGGAGAATTCGCCGGCGTCCCACCCGACACCGACCCCGAGTTCCAGCCGCCCGTCGCTCAGCGCGTCGACAGTCGCGGCCTGTTTGGCGACGACGAACGGATTCCTTAGGGGGAGAACGAGTATGGATGTTCCGACACGCACGGTGGTGGTGTGCGCGGCGATGAAACCGAGCAGGACCAGCGGGTCGTACTCGGCGGCATATGCCGAATCGGGATGCTTGATCGGAGGCAGGACGTGCTCGGCCAGCCACACCCCGTCAAAGCCGAGGTTCTCAGCCGCGGTCGCGAGTTCGGTGAGTTGCTCGATGCTGCCGTCGTTGGGCAGTGCGACGTGAAAACCCATACACACCATAGTGTGACGTACGCGTCGCGCAGACGATCATTGTGCCCACGGCGATCACAAGTGAGTCGACTCGTGATCATCACCCACAGCGGTGGATTCGAATGCTGTAGATACGACTGTGGCCGGGAAGCCCCCGTGCTTCCCGGCCACGCGTCACCCCCAGTACTAGTGGCGGACGGCAGTACGTCCCCGGATCGCCAGGTATGCGGCGATCAACACGATGGCGACGATGATGCCGACGATGAACGGGATGACCTCCCAACCGCCGTTCGAGTTGCTGTAGCCGAACTGGTAGGTCAACCACGACCCGATGAGCGATCCGACCACGCCGAGCACGATCGTCATGATGATGCCGATGTCCTGCTTGCCCGGCATGAACAGGCGAGCGAGTGCGCCGATGATCAGGCCGACGATGATGGCGCTGATGATTGTTCCGATCACGTGAAACTCCTCCGTTGGCGGGGCCTGATCCCCCTTGGATGTTCCACGACTGCTTCATGGAAGGTACGTCGATTATTCGAAGTATCCGCAAGGCCCTATAGTCAACGTACGGCCGGGGACTGGCGGCATAGCTCACCGTCGATCGCGTCGTGATCCAATCGCAATGTCGGACATATGACCCATCTCGGGTGGGCGCCGATTGGTCCGGAGCGCGCAGGGGCGTGACGGTTCAGTGTCGGTGCCGTCGGAGGTGCACGAGGTGGGTGTCGCGCTCGTCGTTGACCCACGCGTAGTAGAAGCCGATGAGGATTCCGCCGCCGACGAAGTTGCCCAGCAGCACGGTCCCGAGATTGCCGAACACCAAACCGATCGGTATGCCGTGTTGGAATCCGACGATCATGAACAACACGGTGTTGGCCACGGAGTGCTCGAAATCGAGGAACGCGAAGACGAAGACGGCGGTGATCATCGCCATGCATTTCGCGATGTCTTCGGTCAGATAGCCGTTGTAGACGAGCAACATCGCGAGGTTGATCATGAAGTTGCAGAGCACCGCGCGGATGAACAGGTCGAGCCAACCGCTGAATCCGTTACTGAGATAGCCTGTCTTGACGTCGACCGCGTGCACCATCGCGTTGAGTACCGGGCCGTCGAGAAGTGTTGTGCCACGCAGCATCACGGCGATCAGCAGGCCGCCGAGGATGTTTCCGAGGTAGCAGAACAACAGGATGCGCATGATCAGGACGGGTGTCACGCGTCGGTAGTACGCACCGACCGAGACGATCATCATGTTCGAGGTGAGTAGCTCGGACTTGGTGTAGTAGATGAACACCAGCGCCCAGCCGAAGGCGAGCGCACCGATGAGTTTGCCGACCGCGTGCAGTTGCCCCGGCGGATCGGTCATCGTGTCGAATGCGGCGACGATCGTGTAGTTGATGACGTAGAAGATCGCGATGATGATGCCTGCCATTGCGGCGCGCTGGATGAAGCGGCGTCGCAGATGGCCGGTCATCTTTTTCTTGGACTCGAGCACGTCGAGTGTGGTGCTGATGAAGAACTTGCCCGGGAAGAGCTTGTTCACATCGAACTCGGGGTCGCTCATGTGTCAACGGTTCCACAGCGCATGGCCTGGCGCCCGTTATACGTACACAACTGCGACCTCAGCGCGAGGCCATCGAAATTATTGTCGTGGCCTCGCGCTGACGACCGAGTTGTGTACGTACTCCGTCGAGGGTCGGGGTCAGTCGGCGAGAGTCGCGGTGTCGATCACGAATCGGTACCGCACATCGCTGTCGACGACGCGGTCGTAGGCGGCGTTGATCTCATCGGCGCTGATCTTCTCGATCTCGGCGCCGATGCCGTGTTCGGCGCAGAAGTCGAGCATCTCCTGAGTGGCGGGAATTCCCCCGACCATCGAACCGGCGATCGAACGGCGGTTGGCCAGCAGCGAGAATGCCTTGATCTCCAGGGGATGCTCGGGCACCCCCAGTTCGACGAGGGTGCCGTCGATGGCCAGCAATCCGAGGTAGTCGTCGAGGTCGAGATTCACCGACACGGTGTTGATGATGAGGTCGAACTCTCCGCGCAGGGTGCGGAAGGTCTCGGAATCCTTGGTCGCGTAGTAGTGATCGGCGCCAAAGCGTTCGCCGTCATCCTTCTTCGACAGGGTCTGACTCAAGACGGTCACTTCCGCGCCCAGCGCATGGGCGATCTTGACTCCGATGTGTCCCAGGCCGCCGAGACCGATGATCGCGACCTTCTTGCCAGGGCCGGCTCCCCAGTGCTTCAACGGCGCATACAGCGTGATTCCCGCGCACAGCAGCGGTGCCGCGACGTCGAGGTCGACGCCCTCGGGGATCTTCAGCACGAAGTCCTCGGTCACAACGACCTGTTGCGAGTACCCACCGTGGGTGAACTCGCCCTCGTAGGTCTTCGAGTCGTAGGTCTGGACGACGCCCTTGGTGCAGTACTGCTCGTCGCCGTTCTTGCACGCGGCACACTCACCGCACGAGTCGACGAAGCATCCGACGCCGACGCGATCGCCGACCTTGTGCCTGGTCACCTCATCGCCGACGGCGGCGACCGTTCCGGCGATCTCGTGTCCGGGCACGACAGGGTAGGTGGTCCCGCCCCACTCATTGCGGGCGGTATGGATGTCGGAATGGCAGATCCCGGCGAAGGCGATGTCGATCAGGACGTCCTTCGGTCCGAGATCCCTGCGCTCGATGGTTGTCTTCGATAGGGGTGCATCGGGAGCTGTTGCCCAGAAAGCATTGACGGTTGTCGTCACTGTGTTCCCTCTCCGGCGTCCGCGGAATCCACGACGATCTGCCGGTGCCGCGGGCACCTCACCACATCCAGCCTGCCGACGTATTGCCGGATGCGCATGCGACTGTGTCGCGTGACACGCCTTGCTGAAATGGGGCCGACTTGGTTTTGTCACAGACAACCTGACTAGCATTCGCGTGTGACCGAATCGCCGGAGAAGACGACAGCTGCGCTGCCCGACCGTCGATCCGACGACCCGAATAATCGCGCACGACGCCTCTCACCTGGGACGACGTCGATCATTGCTGTCGTGGCGGGTCTGATCGCGATCGTTGCGGCAGTACTCACGCCCTTCCTTCCGGTCACCACGACGACGGCGACCATCACCTGGCCGCAGGGCCAGGAGCTCGGTGCGACCAACGCCGACATCACCTCTCCGCTCGTCGCGCAGATGGCGCAGGATCTCGACGTCACCATTCCGTGTTCGCTGCTGCGGTCGGCACCGACGGATGCGTCGTCGACGATCCTCACGACGATGCCGCCCGCGGCGAAGAACCAGCGAACATCTGCACTGAATGTGACGGCCGACGCGAACGCGGTGACGGTGACGATGCGTGGCGACACCGTCGCGTCCGCTCCGCGCGCCGACGTCGCGTCGGATCGGTGCACGCAGCTGCACATCTTCTCGTCGGCGGCGGGTTCGGGCGCACGCTTCGTGGGACTCGGTCCGGCACAGACGGCGCCGGATGCCGACCGGCCGCAGGTGGCGGGCCTGTTCACCGACATCCCGACGTCGACGATCACGTCGACGCCCGGCCTGTCGGCGCGCATCGTCGTCGACGATCGGTTCGATTCGAGTCCGTCGGTCATCAAGTGGCTCGTGATGATCGTCGGCGTGCTTGCGGCGATCGTCGCACTCGCGGCGCTCGCACAACTCGATCGCATGTACGGCTACCACCGACGGGTCGGTCGGGTGCGGTGGTTGGCGCTGCTGCGTCCGCGCGTCACCGACATCGCCGTGACCGCCATCCTGGTCATCTGGCATTTCCTCGGAGCCGGCTCGTCCGACGACGGCTACATCCTCAACATGGGTCGGAACGCCGAGCACGCGGGTTACCTGGCCAACTACTACCGCTTCTACGGCATCCCCGAGGCGCCGTTCGACTGGTACTACGACTTCCTCGCGCACTGGTCGTCGGTGTCGTCGACGGGTGTGTGGATGCGCATCCCGTCGTTGGTGATCGGATTGGTGAGCTGGTTCATCCTCAGTCGGGTGCTGCTCCCGCGTCTGGGGCGTGCCGTCCGCACGTCGCAGTGGGCGATGGTGACCGGCGCCGCGGTCTTTCTCGCGTTCTGGCTGCCGATGGCCTCGGGTCTGCGCAGCGAGGGCGTCGTGGTGCTCGGCAGTCTGCTGACCTGGTGGGGCGTCGAACAGGCCATCGCGACCCGGCGCATGTTGCCCGCCGCGGGAGCGGCCTTCGCCGCCGCTTTGACCCTTGCCACCGCGCCGACGGGTGTCATCGCGGTCGCACTGCTGATCACCGGTGCGCGGCCGATGCTGAAGATCCTTGTTCGACGACGCCGCGAATCGGGCCTTGCCTCTCTTCTGCTTCCGCTGTTGGCGGCTCCGGCGATCGTGGTGATCATCGTGTTCCGCGACCAGACACTCGCGTCGGTGTTCGAGGCCATCCGGGTGCGTTACACCGTCGGGCCGACGCTGGCCTGGTACCAGGAACTCCTGCGGTACTACTTCCTGGCGGTCAACACGCGCGACGGCTCGCTGGTGCGTCGGGTGCCGGTGCTGTTGCTACTGGTCTCACTGTTCGTGGTTCTCGCGATCATGCTGCGGCGCAAGAAGATCCGTGGAGTCGACAGCGGACCGGTCTGGCGCGTCACCGGGGCGGTACTGATCACGATCGGGCTGCTCTCGCTCACCCCGACCAAGTGGACGATTCAGTTCGGCACCTTCGCGGGCCTCGCCGCGGCGCTCGCTGCGGTCGCCTGTGTTGCGATCGGGCAGGTGGCGCAACGTAATACGCGCAACCTGTCGATCCTGATCGCAGGTCTGCTCGTCGCCTGCGCAGCTGCGGCGGCCGGATACAACGCGTGGCCGTGGTCGTACGACTTCGGTATCTCGTGGTTCGACAAAGCGCCAGTGGTTGCGGGACTGCAGGTCTCGTCGATGTTACTGGTGCTGGCGGTGATTGCCCTCATCGTCGCGGTGTGGCAGCATCTGCGCCTCGACTACGTCGCCGACACCGGACTGCACCACGATGCGGGCAAGCCGCCCAACCGGTGGCGAACCGGCATCGCATCGTCGCCCATCGCCGTCATCGCGGTGATCATCCTGCTCGCGGAACTCGCGGTGTTCGCCAAGGCTGCAGCGGCTCGCGCAGACACCTACTCCGTGCTGAAGGGCAACGTGCACGCGGTCACCGGGGGCTGCGGGATGGCCGATTATGTTCTCGTCGAACCCGATTCGAACAAGGGCAGTCTCGCTCCGGTCGACAACGCCTCGGCGTCGAAGGCATTGGAGGGCACATCGCGGGGCTTCTCTGCCCAGGGTGTCGCCGACGACCTCACGCCGGAGGCGGATTCGATCAAGCCGGGTACCCAGAACACCTCGGCCGATCTCTCGAAGACCTTCGTCGTCGCCGGTGGTGCGCCGGGCACGACGGGCGGGCGCGGACCAGAAGGGGTCAACGGCAGCACTGCGGCACTGCCGTTCGGACTCGACCCCGCGACGACCCCGGTGATGGGCAGTTACGGAGCCGACGGCCAGGCATCGCTGACGACCGACTGGTATCGACTGCCCGCGCGCGACTCGTCGCCGCTGATCGTCATCACGGCGGCAGGTGCGCTGGCCTCGACCGATCCCGACGGGGTCACGACGTACGGGCAGTCGCTGCAGGTGGAGTTCGGCGTCGAGCAGGACGGAAAGTTCCAGCAGGTCGGCGCCGCCGTGCAGCCGATCGACGCCGACCGCAAGGCGAATCGGCCGTGGCGCAACCTGCGTATCCCGATGTCGTCGGTGCCCGCTGGTGCGACCGCGATGCGGATCGTCGCCACCGACAACAACCTCGACCCCGACCAGTGGCTCGCGGTGACACCGCCGCGTGCGCCCGAGTTGAAGACGTTGCAAAACGTCGTCGGGTCGTCGGACCCGGTGCTCGTCGACTTCGCGGTCGGTGCGGCGTTCCCGTGCCAGCACCCGATGGATGCGTCCAACGGCGTCAACCAGATTCCGCAGTGGCGAATCCTGCCGGAGCTGGCGGTAGCGAATTCGCAGTCGAAGACGTGGATGGCCACCGTCAACGGTGGACTGCTCACCACGGCGGAAGCGCTGACGACGCCGTCGACGATGGCGACGTATCTGAAGAACGACTGGTACCGCGATTGGGGCAGCCTGCAACGGTTGTCGCCGTTGGTGCCAGAGGCGGTGCCTGCAGCGGTGAGTACCGGAACGTCGACCAGGTGGGGCTGGAGCCGTCCCGGAGCAATGCAGGTGGTGCCAGAAGATGATGAGTGAGACGCCGGTGAACGCAACGGGGAAAGACGACGACAAGCCTGCCGACAACGGCGCGGGCGGATCGGTGTCGTCGAGGTCGGCCGATCGGATCAGGATCGCCAAGATCGTCGCGGTGGTCGCGGGGCTCATCGGCATCGTGATCGCGTTGCTGACCCCGTTCCTGCCGGTCAACTACACCAAGACGGAACTGACCTGGCCGCAACAGAATTCGGTCGGCAGCGTGGCGGCGCCGAGCGTCTCGTTCTCGCCGGTGTCGATGGACGTGTCCGTCCCATGCTCGCTCGCCAAGAGTCTGCCGGCGTCGGGCGGCGTGATCGTCTCGACGGTGCCGTGGAACGGAACCGATGCCAACAAGGTCGGCTTCTTCATCCGCGCCACCCGCGACTCGCTGCAGTTGACGCAGCGAAACATCGTGTTGCTCAGTGCCCCTCGAAGCGCGGCGGAGAATTCACCCGGATGCCGCGTCGTCTTTCACGCCGACACCGACGGCGCCGCAGGCAAATTCGAGAATCTCTCGACAACCGACACCGGTCTGGGCTCATTCGACCTGCGCGACGCGACAGCACGACCGCAGATCATCGGTGTGTATTCGCAGTTCCCGCAAGACGCGCCGACGGAAGGCCTGTCGTTCCGCGCCACGCTGGACACCCGGTTCGCGTCGACCCCGACGACGCTGAAGTTCTGGCTGCTGGTGATCGGCGTCGTCATGACGATTGCCTCGATGCTCGCGCTGGCCGTGCTCGACGCCCGTGACGGGCGCGGCGTCCACAAGCTCTTCCCGCAGGGGTGGTGGCGACCGCGCTGGGTCGACGCCTTCGTCACGCTCGTTCTGCTGATCTGGTTGTTCGTCGGTGGCAACACGGCGGACGACGGTTATCAGGTCACCGTCGCCCGAGTCGCCCGCAATGCCGGCTATCTCGACAACTACTACCGGTACTTCGGTGTGCCGCAGGACCCGTTCGGCTGGCACTACCAGTACCTCTCGCTGTGGATGGAGGTGAGCACGGCGACTCCGTGGCTGCGCTTGCTGCCCTTCCTCTACGCGGTGGTCGGCTGGTGGCTGATCAGCCGCGCCGCCATCCCGCGACTGGGCTACGCGGTTCGGACATCGCAGTCGGCGATCTGGGCTGCCGCGCTGGTGTTCCTCGCGGTGTGGATGCCGTTCAACAACGGTCTTCGTGTGGAACCGATCATCGCCGTCGGCACGCTGTTGGCGTGGGTGCTGGTGGAGCGGGCGATAGCCACCGGACGGTTCTTCCCGTTGACGCTCGCGATAGTGGTCGCGGCGTTCACGCTCACGATCCACCCGACCGGCGTGATCGCTGCCATCCCGCTCATCGCGGGAATCCGACCGCTGTTGAAGCGTCTGATGATCAGGCGACGACGAGACGGCTTGTGGCCCATCCTCGTACCGATTCTGGCGTCGGGACTCGTGGTGCTCTACGAGATCTTCGCCGACCAGACGCTCGCCACGATTCGCGAAGCGATCAGGGTCAACTCCGCTGTCGGTCCGACCAACAAGTGGTGGGAGGAGGGCATGCGTTACTACATGCTCATGAATCCCACCGCCGACGGTGGCATCGCGCGCCGCTTCGGTGTGCTCATCACCTTCGTGTGCCTGATCGTCGTGGTGGTCATGCTGCTCAACCGTCGACGGTTGGCGGGCATTGCGTCGGCTCCCACGTGGCGGTTGGTTGCCACGGTGGCGGGGACTGCTGTGATGATGGCCTTCCTGCCGACCAAGTGGACTCACCAGATGGGTGTGTATGCCTGCATCGCAGGCGCTTTGGCCGCTGTCGCAACCGTGTGCGTCGACCGCGCCGTGATGCGTCGTCGACGCAACCGCACGCTCTTCGCCGCAGCGTGTGCCTACGTTCTCGCGCTGGCATTCTCCGGACGTAACCAGTGGTGGTACGTCGGCAGCTACGGAATCCCTTGGCGCGACGCCGTTCCCGACGTGAAGGGGATTCCGGTCTGGGCGGTCATCCTCACGGTCGCGGTGTTGTTGACCATTCTCGGTCTCTGGCAACACTTCCGCGACGACTACGTCTCCGACGACGTTCGACGCGGTGAGGAGCGGGTATCGAAGAAGCGGTGGACGGCCTGGCTGCGTTCGCCGTCGATCATCGTCGTATCGGTGATCATGCTGCTGTTCACCCTCGTCTCGTTCGCGAAGGCGGATTGGACACAACGGAATTCGTGGTCGTGGCTGAGTTCGAACGTCGCGGCGGTGCGCGGTCAGCCGTGCGCGCTCGCCGACTCGGTGCTCGTCGAGAAGGACGTCAACTCGGCCTTGCTCGCACCTGCACGTGTTGCGGGACAGAACAACCCGTCACCAGGAGCGGCGCTCGCGGGTGCCGAGGCGACCGGTTTCGACCCGAACGGCGTCGGATCCGATCTCTCCGACGACGGCACCGAATCGGACTCGTCAACGGGGACATCGTCGGCCGAGGTCGACCGGACGCAATCGGACGCGACCGATCAGACCGGAACGGACAGCGGTAGTCCGTCGAGCGACACCGCGGGCGGCACGACGTCGACCACCGGCGTCAACGGCTCGAAGGTGAAGCTGCCGTTCGGGCTGTCGCCGCAGCGCACGCCGGTGCTCGGCACCTACGGATCACCGTCGGGCACAGGCAGTCTGACGTCCGATTGGTATCAGCTACCCGCGCGCAACTCCGACGCTCCGCTCATCACCATGTCGGTTGCCGGGCAGATCGAATACGTCGACGACCTCGCAGTGACGCGTCCGGGACAGCAGGTCCGCCTCCAATTCGGCCGCGTGGGCCCGGACGGGTCGGTGACACCTGCGGGGATCATGATCCCGATGGACATCGGCGGTGCACCCGCGTGGCGCAACCTGCGGTTCCCGCTCGACGGTGCCCCGCAGGGCGCGACAGTCGTGCGTGTCCTGGCGCAGGACACGTCAACCAACCCCGACCAGTGGCTCGCTGTCACACCGCCTCGTGTCTCGAAGATGGTGACGCTCAACGACCTCGTGGGTAGCGAAGCGCCCGTGATGATCGACTGGGAGGCCGCGCTGGCGTTCCCGTGTCAGCGTCCCGCACAGGTGTACAACGGTGTGCTCGAAACACCGGAGTGGCGGATCTCGCCCGACCGCGAGGGCGAGCGGGTCAACTCGCAGCGCTGGATGGCGGGGACCGCAGGCGGTCCGCTCGGCATCGTCGAAAACGAGATGCGCCCAACGGTGTTGCCGTCGTATCTGCGCAACGACTGGGCCAAGGACTGGGGCATGTTGCAGCGTCTCACTCCGCTTGTGCCGCAGAAGCCAGCAGAGCTGACGGTGACGACCGATGTCCACAACGGACTGTGGTCGCCCGGACAGATCCGCGCCGTAGGCTTCTGAGGTCCGTCGGTTTTGGGGTCCGTCGGTTTTGGGGCCCGTCGGTTTCTGAGGCCCGTCGGTTTCTGGGGCCTGTCGCGAGATCAGGCGGCCCCGATGTCGGCGGCCGGTGCGTTCGGGGTCTTGCGGCCCCGAACGCGTCGCTCGAAGAGGTAGACGGCGATACTCACCGCGGACCACATGGTGAGCACCAGGAACGGCCAGACATGTTGATGCCCACGGAAATACACTGCGGTGTGCAGTGCGTTGACCGACGCGCCGGGCGGCAGCCAGCCGCCGATGGTCGCGATCACCCTGGGTAGCAGCGGCCACGCGACCGAGCCTCCCGATGAGGGATTGCCCAGCAGTACCATGACCGCCCACGTCGGCAGGATTGCCCAGCGTCCGAACATCGCGCTGAACATCGTGAAGATCATGCCGCAGGTGAACATGGTCAGGGCGAGGATGAGCCATACCTCGAGCACCGGCAGCGTCAGCGCACCGATGATCCAGTCGATCATGGCGCAGATCGTGAAGCCACCCAGTAGCGAATACAACGCGGTGAATCCGATTCTCTCCCAAGGCCGCAACTTGTTGGCGTGTACACCGAGTTGGATCGCGCCGACGAATCCGATGATGACCGCGGCGAGCATCATGTAAAAGATGGTGAGTCCGTGCGGATCTCGCGGTTGTAGCGGGTTGGCGTCGCGAATGCTCACGCGGTACCCGGTCCCGGCGGCGGCACGCGGCATGCTCTGTTCGAGTAGTTGGGCGACCGTTGCGCCGGATGCACTCGACAGGTCGACGTCGATGGTGCGTGCCGTGGTGTCGATGTCGACGACCGCGAAGACCTGCTGGTTCTGCAACTGTTCCATGGCCTCGGCGTGCGTCGACAGGTGCCGTACCTCGACGGAACTCCCGAGTTCATGTGCGAGCCGTGCCTCGACGTCGGCCGACTGCGGCGGTGGCAGGGTGCCGACGACCGCGATCGGCACGCGTTCGGGTTTCGGGTTGGCCGTGGAGTAGGTGTAGGAGCCGACGAACAACGCCGCGGCGATACCCAGGATCACCACGATCACCAGCGCGGGCGCGAACCGAGAGGTGCGGACGGTGTGCCAAGCCCTGCGGAAGTCATCTGAGGTGCGCACGCTTCAAGGCTATTCGTTGGTCGGATAGGCTGCGGAGAAGCTGATCGGATCGACGCGGAGGTAGGCCCATGACCAGTGCCTATGATTTCACGGCAACGGACATCGACGGCAATACCGTCGACCTCGACGAGTATCGGGGGCGGCCTCTGCTGATCGTCAACACGGCGTCGAAGTGCGGTTTCACCCCGCAGTACAAGGGACTCGAACAACTCAGCAAAACCTACGCCGAGAGCGGACTCGTCGTACTCGGGTTCCCGTGCGATCAGTTCGCTCACCAGGAGCCGGGCGACGAGACGGAGATCAAGAACTTCTGCTCGCTCACCTACGACGTCAGCTTCCCGATGTTCGCGAAGGTCGACGTCAATGGCTCCGCCGCGCATCCGCTCTTCGCGTGGCTACGCGAGCAGAAGTCGGGCGTGCTCGGCAATCGCATCAAGTGGAACTTCACCAAGTTCCTCGTGAACCGCGACGGTCAGGTCGTCGACCGCTTCGCACCGACCGTGAAGCCGGAGAAGCTGACCGGAGACATCGACAAGGTGATCTGAGAACGGGAATCGCCGTGTGGCCGTTGTCTGCCGTGTGACCGTTGTGTGCCGTGTGACCGTCGTCAGCCCAGCCACACAGACCGCGCCCCGGAATCGCCGACGCGCACGACCATCACCAGAGCGCCAAGCGCCACAACGATAGTCGCCACCGCGAGCGCGACTCGCAGCCAACGATGCGAGCGCACCGAGGCCGCAGCGGGCACACGTCGTGCGATGGTGTCGTCGTACATCGCCCAGGCGAGCACGACCAGTACGAAAAGCGCTGCGACCCAATAGAGCATCTGGTCGCCGAGCTCGGTATGCAGGTGCAGTGTTTCTGAACGCGGCACCTGCTTCTCCAATGCCTCACCCGCGGAAGTGGTGAGCGGAGTGATGGCCATCGCGACAACCGCGACCGCCGGCGTGAACCAGCCGAGCCGTCGGCGTGCTGCCGGCCATACGCTCGCCAGGATCGCCAGAACGGCCGTCAGGGGAATCGCCACCACTGCAAGGTGAACAAAGAGTGGGTGCGCGGGCAGTCCTGCGATCGTGTCCATCGCACGAGTGTGACGGCCGGTCGCTGAAGGAGCGCTGAGAATGCGTCGGCAAACTCATCGAGTGCAGCGATTC
>NZ_LZMO01000286.1:0-978 GCF_001665715.1 Gordonia sp. 852002-10350_SCH5691597 | reverse complement strand
TGTTCGGCGTCGTGCCCATCCGGCAGGTGCAGCAGCATCGTGTAACGGGTGGAACGCTCGACGAGAGTGCCGATCGCGGTCTTGTTCTGCTCCCCGGTGATCAGATCCCCCTCCCAGTGCCCGGGGACCGCACGGTCGTCCACCTCTGCCGGCCGGTCGCTGATCATCACCATCGGGTCGATGAATCGCTGATATCGCTCACCCTCTCGGCGCTGCGACCTCCGGCGCGTCCTACCGGTCCGAAGTGCTTGTTGGACTTCACGTTTCAACCCTCCGCGGGCTTGGAAGTACAAGGCTTGATAGATCGTTTCGTGGCTCACCCGCATGCTTTCGTCGTCGGGATGATCCCGGCGCAGGCGGTGAGAGATCTGCTCCGGCGAGAGCTTCCTCGACAAGCCGTCCTCGACCGCTGCCCGTAGGACCGCGTTCACCACCAGTTTGGACTGCTTGGGCCGCGCCCGGAGCGCCGCCGCGATTCGATCGGCCTGATGCGGCAGGTACCGGCCGGCAGAGGTGGACGACCGTGCGGTCCCCGGGCACTGGGAGGGGGATCTGATCACCGGGGAGCAGAACAAGACCGCGATCGGCACTCTCGTCGAGCGTTCCACCCGTTACACGATGCTGCTGCACCTGCCGGATGGGCACGACGCCGAACACGTCCGTGACGCGATCATCACCGCGATCAAGGACCTACCCGCGCACCTACGCGGGTCGCTCACCTGGGACCAGGGCGCCGAGCTTGCCCGACACAAGCAGATCAGCATCGCCACCGACATGCAGGTGTACTTCTGCGATCCGGCCAGCCCGTGGCAGCGCGGTACCAACGAGAACACCAACGGGCTGCTACGGCAGTACTTCCCCAAAAGCACTGACCTCAGTGTCTACGGTCCAGCCGATCTTGAGCACGTCGCGCAGGAACTCAACGGCCGTCCACGCAAAACGCTCGGCTGGGGTATCCCAGCCTGTCTCTTATACACA
>NZ_LZMO01000285.1:0-3708 GCF_001665715.1 Gordonia sp. 852002-10350_SCH5691597 | reverse complement strand
AGCGAACGCGGTCGTCGACGTCAAGTCTCTCGACACCGGCAAGTACCCGACCGAACCTCGGAAACCATTCGGTGAGGCCACCGGAGACCAGGTCGTCACCTACGACGCGCAGCGTATGGCGCAGTACATCGTCGCGCCGTTCGAGATCGACGCCGACCTCACCGACATGGGTCTGCCGATGCAGGTGCTCTACAGCACGACCAATGTGCGAGCTGTTGTCGGAGACGACGTCGCCAACGTGAAAGCCAACGACGCGATCCTCTACGGTTTCGTCGTGTCGGCGTCGACACCTGACGAGACCATCCGGGCGGGCACCAAGCGTGAACTGAACAACTTCGTGACCAGGTACATCACCGCTGCCGACGCCACCGCCGCGGCGAATCAGATGGCCGACGCGTACCTCAAACGGCCCAAGTCCACCACCGTTCGCGTCGACGGGATGTCGGGGAGCCGGGTGATCTCGTTCCCCGGAAATGCCGACGGAACCACCGCCATGGTCTCCATCACCGCGCACAACACCTACGTGCTCTACACCTACTACCAGACGACTGACGCGCAGAAGGACAAGCTGGAGCCGGCGATCAAGAAGGCCGTCGAGCTTCAAAGCGCGTTGATCGACCAGTTCCCGGCCACGCCCACCAAGGCCGAACGGGAGGCGCGCAATCAGCCGAAGAAGGTGCTGATGATGGACCAGAACCACATCCTGATCTACGCGTTGCCCTACACCGACCAGGAGATCAAGGACGCGAAGGTCAAGACGCCCAATCCGGGTAACGTCCGGGCCGTGTACGGACCGCGATCGATGTCGTTCTTCTCCTCGGATCCGGCGACGGACTTCCGTCTGCTGAACGAGGTCGGATCGACCGCCAACGCAATGGACAGGGCAACCGTCTACCGGGCAAAGACGCCAGAAGGCGCGAAGAAGATCATGGACACGTTCGAGAATTCCAACCGCGCGCGCGGAATGAAGACGGTGCCCGCACCCCCCAACCTCCCGGCGGCACGCTGCCTCTCCGAGGTCACCCAGAACATCACGGGCTACTGGTGTGAGGTCAGCTACGGCCGGTACGTGGCCGAATTGGTCGGGACCGACCCCAAGGACGTGTACCAGCAGACTTCGGCCCAGTACGTCATCTTCACCAAGGCCGACCAGAACGCCAACTGAGCGGTCAGCGGATCGTCACCTGGCGGGTGCGCAGGCCATCTCGTGAGCTGCGCTCGTCGATGGTCAGATCACTTGTGGCAGTGAGCGCTTCGGCGAGCCAGGCGTCGAACTGATCGAGACCGGGGTACCACTCTTCGTGGTGCATCTCGTTGTCGAGGTCGAAGACGGGCACCAATAGTCCGTGCGTACGGAACGAGCCGGCGAACCGCGAGCCCTCACCGAGCGTGAGGTGCCCGGCCGCGTGCAGGCGTGCCAGCGCGTTCATCAGCACGTCCTCGGGTTCTGGTCGCACCCACCGCAGATGTGCGCGATCGCCCGCGTCGACCCACCACGGCGCTCCGACGCCGCTCTTGGGAAGCAGCCTTGCCGTGGGCAGCACGGTGTCGCTGGCGCGTTCGACCATCGGGGCGATCTCGGCGGGCACCTCCGCGCCGTCGGGGAACCACCAGGAGAAGTCGTCGTGGACGATGATGTCCAGCGGCGCATCGGCTTTCAGGACGTCGGAGAGGGTGCCGTCGAACTCGGGTGCCGGACCCGCGTACTCGTCGCCGATCTTCGCGTGTGCAGCCCATGAAATCGACTGGGCGAGAGCAGAGTTGACGTCAGCCGGGTCGGGATCGGTTTGCGTTGCCGCGACTCCCTGTGGCGCAGTCCGGAATTCACGCACCACCGCGGGGACGGCACCGGGAAGGATGGTTGCCAGCAGCACCTCGTTGCGCTCGCCCGGTTTGGGGGCGGGACGGGGTGCGTCGTCGGGCATCACCGACGTGGGTTCGGGCCAAGTCGGCCCCGGCTCGATGAGGTCGAGTACCGCTGTCGCGGAACTGACGAACGACCGCAGTGCCACCAGGTCGCATTCGGCCGCGAGGCCCGCGAACGGACGGGGTGAGGGCTCGAGTGTCGCTGCGGCGCGGGCCTTTCGCGCGGCAACGCGCTCTGCTCGGTTACTCCCGGGACGCGGACCGGATCCTCGTTTGCTCTTCTTGGCCATGAGTCCACCCTCTCACGTCGGGGGTCAGTCGACGGTCACCAGCCAGTCACGGACCTTGGCCGGCCGGTTGGTGGCGACCCAACGCACACCGAGGTCTGCGCAGAGCTGGACGTCGGCCTGCTCGTCGACCGTCCAGCAGTAGGTGACGCGGCCCGCGGCTGCGGCCTTGTCGACGATGTCGGGGTGCATGCGCAGCGTCTCGACCGACGGACCGATTCCGGTCGCGCCGACCGCGGTCGCCGCAGAGCCGCCCAGGACGCGGGCCGTATCGCCGAGCAGGATCGTCGGCAGCATGGGCGCGTGGCGTCGAATCCGCCACACGCCCGCCGACGAGAACGAGATGACGACGGCGCGACTGTGATCGGCCGACGGCGGGGTCGCAACACCGAATTCGTGCAGCATCTCGAGGAGCTTCTGCTCGACGAGACTCCCGAAACGGACGGGATGCTTGGTCTCGATGAACAACCGCACGGGACGTCGCCAATCGAGGGTCAGCGTGAGCAACTCGCGCAGCGTGAGTACCGACGCCGGCGCGTCGGCGTCGTGCCAGCTGCCGAAGTCGAGCTCACGAAGCTCCGCGAGCGTCATCTCGCTGACCACTCCGGAGCCGTTCGACGTGCGGTCGACGGTCCGGTCGTGGATGCAGACGAGTTCATGGTCGGCGGTGAGCCGGACGTCGCATTCGAGGCCGTCGGCGCCCTGGTCGAGCGCCAGTTCATATGCTGCGAGGGTGTGCTCGGGCGCCTGCGACGACGCGCCCCGATGTGCCACGACGGCGGGTTTACCCGACCGCGACACCTTCTCGACGGTGCTCACGCGACCGCCACCCACCGCTTCTTGACGACGGGCTCGTCGGCGACGAGGACGTTCGGCAGGTGCCGCGACGCCCAGAACGCGAACGCCGCCGAGACCGCTGCGCTGATGGTGATCAACGCGAGGGCGTCGGCGCCGGTCTGGATCGAGCCGGAAGCCAGGGAGACCGCCCAGGTGATCGCCGCCCAGATCGCCAGGGCGTTGACGAGCGCCCACGCGACCCAGAGGCGGTCGAGCGCCGCGCGTGTCATGCCGTCGACGCCCCGTTCGCGCCAATCATCGGCCGCCGCGTTCGCGGCCTCGTGCAGCAGCAGCGGAGCCCCGACCACGTTGACGACCGGGATGCCGGCCAAGACGATGATCTGCCAGAGCGGGCGCGGATCGCGGCGTCCGCGGTGTCGGTAGGCGTGTTCGCGCACCGCGATCAGCCATCGCACAGCGGCGACGAGTGCGCCGATGACGGAGATCAACGCGACGAGTCCGCCGAGGATGACCAGCGCGGCACTCACGACGATCAACCACGACGGCAGCGCGGTACCCCGGTTGATCACCAGCAGGATGTAGCGGAGGAGATGGACGACGGCCGACGCCGCGAGGGCTCCGGCGCACATCACGAGCGCGCTTCGCAGTGTCTCGGACGCGCGCTCGGCAGGAGCGTCGAGCCGATGTTCGTCGATGGGATCGTCGCGGAGTCCCCAACGTGGCAGGTAGGTGTAGCGAGGGATCAGCCGCGGGCCGC
>NZ_LZMO01000284.1:0-8893 GCF_001665715.1 Gordonia sp. 852002-10350_SCH5691597 | reverse complement strand
TGTGAGGGTGCGGTGGGATCACCTACCGTGACCGTTTCCTGACGACAGTCGGCTGGCCCTGCTCTATTGGCGACCGGGTCGGCACGTCGTCGGAACGTAACCCCCGGGTCGATGGAGGAATGACGTGCTGAGGCTGTTGGGCGACAAACCGCTCGGCGCACGCGACGCCCCCGTGGTGGCGCGCGTCCTCAATGCCGATCCGGTCGCCAATAGAGCAGGGCCAGCCGACTGTCGTCAGGAAACGGTCACGGTAGGTGATCCCACCGCACCCTCACCAGTTTCTCCCGATTCCTCTGCAATCCGCAGCGCTTCTTCGATCAGCGTCTCCACGATTTCGGCTTCGGGAACCGTTTTGATGACCTCGCCCTTGACGAAGATCTGGCCCTTGCCGTTGCCTGAGGCGACGCCGAGATCGGCTTCGCGGGCCTCGCCCGGACCGTTGACGACGCAGCCCATCACGGCCACGCGCAGCGGAACCTCCATACCCTCGAGCCCGGCGGTCACAGCCTCGGCCAACTTGTAGACGTCGACCTGCGCGCGGCCGCACGAGGGGCACGACACGATTTCGAGCTTGCGTGGGCGCAAATTGAGCGACTGCAGGATCGCGTCGCCCACCTTGATCTCCTCGGCGGGCGGTGCCGACAGCGATACCCGGATGGTGTCGCCGATGCCCTGGCTGAGCAGCGATCCGAACGCCACCGACGACTTGATCGTCCCCTGGAATGCCGGACCCGCCTCGGTCACCCCGAGGTGCAGCGGATAGTCGCACTGCGCCGCGAGCTGCCGGTACGCCTCGACCATGATGACCGGGTCATTGTGCTTGACCGAGATCTTGATGTCGCCGAACCCGTGTTCCTCGAACAGTCCCGCCTCCCACAGCGCAGACTCGACCAACGCCTCGGGTGTCGCCTTGCCGTACTTCTGCATGATGCGCTTGTCCAGCGATCCCGCGTTCACACCGATCCGGATCGGGATACCCGCGTCGCCGGCCGCCTTCGCGACCTCTTTGACACGACCGTCGAACTCCTTGATGTTGCCGGGGTTCACACGGACCGCCGCGCACCCGGCGTCGATCGCAGCGAAGATGTACTTCGGCTGGAAGTGGATGTCGGCGATCACCGGGATCTTCGACTTCTTCGCGATGATCGGCAGCGCCTCGGCGTCCTCCTGCCGCGGACACGCCACACGGACGATGTCGCATCCCGACGCCGTCAGTTCGGCGATCTGCTGCAACGTCGCGTTGATGTCGTGCGTCTTGGTGGTGGTCATCGACTGCACCGACACCGGATAGTCGCTGCCGACGCCCACCGACCCGACGTGGATCTGACGGGTCTTGCGACGCGGCGCCAGTACCGGGGGCGGTCCCGCGGGCATACCGAGACCGATGGCGGTGGCCCCACCCGTGGCAGGTGCGTTCATCTCGTACTCCTCGAAGCGGATTCGGTTGTCTGCGCGGCCGTCGAATCGGGGCCGCTCGCGGCCGTCGCATCTGGGCTGACGGGGCCGCGCATCAGAAGATCTTGATCGGGTTGACGATGTCGGCGGTCAAGGTCAGGACCATGAACCCGGCCATCACGATGACCACCGCGTAAGTGATCGGCATCAGTTTGTAGTAGTCGACGACGCCCCCAGGCGCCCTGCCGAACCACCGGCGCACGGTATCGCGGCCCTTTTCGTAGCCGACGATCGCCATGTGCCCACCATCCAAGGGTAGTAGCGGGACCAAATTGAACAGCCCGAGGAACAGATTGACGCTGATCAGCAGTAGCAGGAAGACGCTCCACTGCCCGTGTTCGACGGTCTGCCCGCCCATCACCGATGCCCCGTAGACACTCACCGGGGAATCGGTTGCACGTTCACCGCCGGTCACCGCGGCCCACAGCCCGCTGACCTTCGACGGCAGCGAGACCAACGCCTTGAACGTCTCGACGAGCAGCTGGCCGGTGAACGAGAACGTCCCCGGTACCGCTGTCGCGACGTTGTAGTGGTTGACCGGCTCCGGAGGCGTATTGAGCTGCACACCGATGGCGCCGACGGTGATCGGCTCCAGCGACCCGTCGTCGGCCTTCTTCATCCGCTGCACCTGGGTGACGGGCACGTCGACCGTCACGGTCTGGCCATCACGTAGGACCTCGAGCTGTGCGGTGCCGGAGGTCTTCCACGTGGTCGTGATCAGGTCGGCGTTGTTGTCGACTCGATGCCCGTTGATCGCGACGACCTGATCGCCCGACCGGAGCCCTGCCTGCGCGGCGGGGCTGGGTCCCGAACAGGCCACCGGCTCGCCCTTGGCGTCGGTGCTCGGTGCCACGCACGTCGCTTTGTCGACGTAGACGGGTGCGTTGTTGGCGTCGGGACCGATCTTGGGCAGGCCGAACGCGACCGCCACGATGAACACGAGGACCAGGCCGAGGATGATGTTCTGCGCCGGACCCGCGAGCAACACCACGAACCGCTTCCACGGCTTCTGGCGGTACATGGCACGGTCGCGCTCGTCGTCGTCGAGCTTGTCGTAGGGAGTCATGCCCGCGATGTCGCAGAAACCGCCCGCGGGAATCAACTTGATGCCGTATTCGGTTTCGCCACGCTTGGTCGACCACAGCGTCGGGCCGAATCCGACGAAGTAGCGTCGGACCTTCATGCCCGTGGCCTGCGCGGCCCACATGTGACCGCATTCGTGCCAGGCGACCGACAACACCAGCGCAACCGCAAACAGCACGACGCCGATCGCGAAACTCACGTACTCAACTCCAATTCGGCCCCGACATCAACTCGACAGGCCCGCAGCAGGATCTACGGGCTGGTCTCCTTCTCACGCGGAAGCGTGTGCGACGAACTGCGCAGCGCGCTCTCGTGCCCATGCGTCGGCGGCAAGGATCTCCTCCACAGTACCCGGCTGCGCACGCCATTCATCTGCGACGGCGAGCACATCGGCGATGATCTCGACGATGCGCGGAAAGCTGATGCGTCCCGCGAAGAACCCGGCGGCGGCCGCTTCATTGGCGGCGTTGTACACCGCGGTGAGGCTTCCGCCCGCGCGCCCGGCCTCCCTGGCGAGCTCGATCGCGGGGAACACGGCGTTGTCGACCGGTTCGAACGTCCACGATGACGCCGTCGAGAAGTCACAGGGACTCGACGAGCCGGGAACACGGTCGGGCCAGCCGAGCGCCAGCGCGATCGGCAGCTTCATCGACGGCGGAGACGCCTTGGCGATGGTCGCGCCGTCGATGAAGGTCACCATCGAGTGCACGATCGACTGCGGGTGCACCGTGACGTCGATCCGGTCGTAGTCGACGTCGAACAGCAGGTGTGCCTCGATCACCTCGAGCGCCTTGTTGACCAGCGTCGCGGAGTTCAACGTGATGAGCGGACCCATCGACCAGGTCGGATGCTTACCGGCCTGCTCAGGCGTGACGTCGACGAGTTGCTCGCTGGTCCACCCACGGAAGGGCCCACCGGATGCGGTCAGCACCAGCCGCGACACCTCGTCGGCTGCCCCCGCTCGCAGACACTGTGCGATCGCCGAATGCTCGGAGTCGACGGGGACGATTTGCCCCGGGGATGCGGCGTCGAGAACCAGTGACCCGCCCGCGACAAGCGACTCCTTGTTCGCGAGCGCCAACCGAGCGCCGGACTCCAGCGTGGCGAGACTGGGCCGCAGCCCGATCGATCCGACGATCGCATTGAGCACGACGTCGGCGTCGACGCTCTCGACGAGCCTGCACATGGCCTCCGCCCCACCGAGGACGCCGTCGCCCAGTTCAGCTGCGAGCTTCTCCGCGGCGACCGGGTCGGCGACGGCGATCCGATCCGCTGTCAGGCCGGTCGAGCGCGCCTGCTCGGCCAGAAGGTCGAGGTTGCCGCCGCCTGCACCGAGACCGACCACCTCGAATCGGTCGGGATGCTCGGCGATCACCTCGAGGGCCTGAACCCCTATCGAGCCGGTCGAGCCGAGAATCAGTACGCGTGTGCTCACCGGACCATTGTCACTCACCGGGCAACTCAGGCAGGCGGGTGGACCTTTCGCCAGTGTTCGGCGATCTCGATGCGTCGAGGTATCCAGACGCCGTCGTGAGACTGCACGTGGTCGAGGAAACGCTCGAGCGCGGCCAACCGTGCCGGACGTCCGACGACCCGACAGTGCAGGCCTACCGACAACATCTTGGGTGATCCGTCGAGTCCCTCGCGATAGAGCACGTCGAAGGCGTCACGCAGCTGTGCGTAGAACTGCTCGCCGGAGGGAAAACCGCCGGGCGACGCGAACCGCATGTCGTTGGTGTCCATCGTGTAGGGCACGACGAGATGGTCGACGTCCTCGATCACACCAGCGGTGCGCCTGGGCACCTTGACCCAGTACGGCAGGTCGTCGGCGTAGCTGTCGGAGTCGTAGGCGAATCCCCCGTACTCGACGACCAGATCGCGCGTCTTCGGTGAGTCTCTGCCGGTGTACCAACCGAGCGGGCGCGACCCGGTGATCTCGGTCAGCAGCTCGATTGCCGCGCGCATGTGCTCGCGCTCGACGTGCTCGTCGACCATCTGGTAGTTCAGCCAGCGATACCCGTGACACGCGATCTCGTCGCCGCGCTCGACGAATGCCGCCGCGACCTCCGGATTGCGCGCCATCGCCTGTGCGACGGCGAAGATCGTCAGCGGCAATCCGCGTCGAGAAAACGTGCGCAGGATGCGCCACACCCCCGCGCGCGAGCCGTACTCGTAGAGCGACTCCATGCTCATGTGCCGATTGGGAAACGACTGCGCACCGACCATCTCGGAGAGAAAGGTCTCGCTGCCGCGGTCATTCTCGAGGACGTTGTTCTCGCTGCCCTCCTCGTAGTTGAGGACGAACTGCACCGCGATCTTCGCGTCGCCCGGCCACTGCGGATCGGGGGTGGTACGTCCGTACCCGATCATGTCGCGGGGGTAGTTCTCGGTGCGGTAGTCGGTCAGCGAGCGTGTCGTCGGGAGCATCCCGGCATTCTCTCCCAGATCGCGCGTGGCCGTGCGACGGGGCAACGACGCGGCCGCTATGCTCATCGTGAACTACTACTGATCGTCGTCGGACATCTGTAGTTGGGCAGAAGTGTCAGTTGTTTCGCAGTGAGGAGCCACCGTGGCAAGCACCGAGGTCGAGCACGAGCAGCACAAGCAGATCGACACCGGCTGGAAGCACGAGCCCGAGGATGCACCCTCGGCGCGGTTCGGCTGGCACGGCACCGCGACGAAGTCGATGTACGCCGCAGGCTGGTTCTGCGTCGCAGCGCTGCTGTTCATGCTGATCGGCAACCAGGTCGGCCACGTCGAGGACATCTACCTGATCGTCATCGCGGTCGCGCTCGCGTGCATCCTGCTCTACAAGATGTTCAAGAAGAAGAAGTGGAGCTGAGCGTCTAACCGCTCGTCTCCTCGGCAGCGAGTTGGCCGCACGCCGCGGCGATCTCCTGCCCACGTGTGTCGCGCACGGTGCACGAGACCCCCTGCGCGCGCACGCGTCGAACGAACTCCCGTTCGACGTCCTTCGGGCTCGCATCCCACTGCGAGCCGGGCGTCGGGTTGAGCGGGATCAGGTTCACGTGCACCAGCGACCCGAGTGCCTTGTGTAGCTTGCTGCCCAACATGTCGGCTCGCCACGGCTGATCGTTGACGTCGCGGATCAAGGCGTACTCGATCGAGACCCGACGGCCGGTGGTGTCGGCGTAATACCTGGCGGCGTCGAGAACTTCCTGCACCGACCAGCGATTGTTGACCGGCACAAGGGTGTCGCGCAGTTCGTCGTCCGGGGTGTGCAGAGACACCGCAAGCGTCACCGACAATCCCTCGTCGGCGAGGCGTCGAATCGCGGGCGCGAGGCCGACGGTCGACACGGTCACCGAGCGTGCAGAGATTCCAAGTCCCTCCGGACTCGGCGCGGTGATCTGTCGGACAGCGGAGACGACGCGCTTGTAGTTGGCCAGGGGCTCACCCATGCCCATGAAGACCACGTTCGAGAGCCTGCCTGCATCGCCGAACTCGCCGTCGCGCAACGCTCGCGCTGCCACCCGCACCTGATCGACGATCTCACCGGTCGACAGGTTGCGGTCGAGTCCGCCCTGCCCGGTCGCGCAGAACGGGCAGGCCATTCCGCATCCAGCCTGGCTGGAGATGCACAGGGTATTGCGATCGCTGTATCGCATCAGGACGCTCTCGAGCAGGGTGCCGTCGTGCAGGCGCCACAGGGTTTTGCGTGTGCTGCCGTCGTCGCAGGCGATATGACGAACAGGCGTGAGCAGCTGCGGAAACAGCGCCTCCGCGACAGCGGCGCGCGCAGAAGCCGGAAGATCGGTCATCTCCTCGACGTCGCCATTGAGCCGCGAGTAGTACTGCCGAGCCAACTGGTCTGCACGGAATTTCGGCAGGCCGAGATCAGTGATGACCGCGCGCCGACCGTCGACATCGAGATCAGCGAAGTGCGTCGGCGGAAGTCCCTTCTTGGGCGCGGTGAACACGAGCGGCAATGACGTCATGAATCCATTGTCGCATGTCATCATGGGTGTATGAACCACGGCGACAAGCGCAGGGCCAACCACGACGTGACCGAACCCGACGTGACGCCAACCGTCGACCCGACCGAGCATCAGGCTCTATTGGCCGAACGGCAGGAGTTGCGGACCAAAATCGAGAAGGTCGAGCACACGCGTACGCGCGCTGCCTTCACAGGCCTGGTAGTCGGGGCGATCATCACGATCCTGCTGCTGGTCTTCATCCTGCAGAACCTGGAATCGCAACGCATCGACATCCTGTTCTGGGAGGTCAACCTGCCTGTCGGCGTCAGCCTGCTGATCGCGGCGATCGCAGGCGCGTTGATCGTCGCGATGGCGGGAGGCGCGCGGATGTACCAGCTCAACCGGACGCTGAAGAAGGCCAAGGTCGCGACGGATCCGCCACCGGCGGCGTGAACCTCACGCACCCTCTGATCTCGGCGCGACGGCGTCGTCGAGGTGCCTGACGATCCGATGAATCGACGCGTCGCGTGTGAGCTTCTCGTCGAGCAGCGGATTGATGAGTCCTCGAAGTGCCGAGTACACCGACCACTGCCGGGGTGCGACGACCTGTCCCCTTCGTGAATGGATTGCGTCGACCAGGACTGTGGCGGCGTCGTCCGCTGTGATCCGACGATTCAGCGGCCACGGCAGTTGACCGCCGATCTCCTTTCCGATCGGGTCGTCGTCGAGCGTCGCCCGCGTCATATCGGTCTCGACGATGCCGAAGTACGCGATGCCCGCGGAGGCGCCGTACGCCGACAGTTCGATGCGCAACGCACGCCCGAGTTGTTCCACCCCCGATTTGGTGATCATGTATGCCGACCCTCCCATCCCGGGAGCGAAGGCCGCGCACGAGGCAATCAGCTGCATGTGTCCACGTGCGGCGATCACCGGCTCCATGCATGCGCGCACGGTGTTGAACACTCCGCGCAGGTTGACGTCGACGACGCGGTCGAAGGCTGCCGGGTCGACCCCGCGTAGCGTCGCCGTCGGTGGCGTGATACCTGCGTTGGCGACAACGTGGTCGAGACGGCCGAACCTGCCGACTGCCTTGTCGACGGCGGCGGCCATCGAATCCAATTGGCGCACATCAGCTTCCACCGCGTGGGCGGAGTCGTTGGGGAAACCGGTACTCGCGGATTCCAATGCGGCAGCGTCGACATCGGTCAGCACCACCTGCGCTCCGGAGTCGACGAGGCGGTGCGCGGTGCGCAAGCCGATGCCCTGTGCCGCACCGGTGACGAGCACCACCGAACCCCGAATGTCCGTGCAACTCATCCGAACACCGCCTCACGCGTCGGCGACGCCCCGTGTCGATGTGATACGCCCGTTCGGACGTCGAAGTCATCCCAGTTCACGTGTTTCATCGCCCGCCTGAAGGTGAAGACGTAACCCGGCCAGAACGTGAAGTTGCGCCCCGACGGACTGAGGTAGTAGCTCGAGCAGCCACCGGTGTTCCACACGGAGTCCTCGAGGCCTTTATCGACCTCGTTCACAAACCGGGCCTGGGCCGACTGTGTGACATCGAAACTGCGGATTCCCCTCCGGCGCATGGTCTTCAGAGCGTCGATCAGATAGTCGACCTGCGCTTCGATGGTGACCACCTGCGAGGTATAGACCACCGAGTTGGGTCCGAGGATCATGAAGAGATTCGGGAACCCCGCGACGCTCGTGCCGCGGTACGCCTTCATCTCGCCGTTGCCCCACACCTGCGACAGGCTGCGGCCGTCCGCACCGTGGATGCGCGAGAAGCCCTCCCCCGCCGCGAGTTTGAAGCCGGTACCGAGGAGGATGGTGTCGACCTCGTGGACGCGACCGTCGGCCGTCTCGATGCCCTCGGCCCGTACCCCGACTATCGCCTCGGAGACCACCGCAGCGTTCGGTGCGGTCAACGCCGGGTAGTACCTGTTGGAGAAGGTCGGTCGCTTGCACCCGAAGGAGTATGTCGGAGTCAACTCCGCCCGCAGCGTCTCGTCGGCCACCTGCCGACGCAGATGCCACCGGCCCAGTGCTGCAGCAGGTTTCAGTAGCGCAGGATGGCTCACCAGGCCGGGCACCATCATTTCCTGCACGAGCGAGCAGGCTCCGCGCAGTGCACGTTGGGTGGCCGGTACCCGCGCGAACATGGTCCGTACGCGCTGCGAAATCGGCCGATCCGGATGCGGGAGTATCCACGTGGGCGTGCGCTGGAACAGGGTCAGATGCGCTACCTGTGGCTGCATCTGAGGCACGAATTGCACCGCGGATGCGCCGGTTCCGATGACGGCCACCCGCTTGCCGGTCGGCGACCAGTCGTGATCCCACTGCGCGGAGTGGAAGACGTCGCCGTCGAAGTCGTCGAGTCCGGGAATGTCGGGACGGGACGGCTCGCTGAACGG
>NZ_LZMO01000283.1:0-9843 GCF_001665715.1 Gordonia sp. 852002-10350_SCH5691597 | reverse complement strand
TACTCCCCGTACTCCCCTGCGGTCTACAACTGGCGCACGTCAATTCACCTCCTTGAACACCACCGCGTAGCTGCCTTGTTGGCCTTCCTCGCGAGTAACAACACCCGCTGCCACCAGTCGATCCACGGCGTCGTCTAGGTGGTCGCGCAGCTCGGGCCGGAGCTTGTTCCGCAGTGCCTTGCGGGAGATTCGTTCCGCTGCCTGCACGTGCTTGCGCACTAGGTCTGTCGCTCGGGTCATTCGTTGCTCGGAGACAGCGTCGGTCTTGACGACCTCTCTCCGGGCCTCCGCCTTGGCTCGCGCGTCGTTGCTGCGTTCTGCGCGTTCGCGTAGATCACCAACGGTGAGCGCACGGGTCTTGTCACTCACTGCCTTCACAATCCCCGCGAGTTCCCAGTCCTGTTCGGTGATCTCATTGGTGCGCCTGTTGAGCCACATCAGCGCTGCGGCCACTTTCAGCCGAGCCATAGTGCCGTGACTGTTCAGGTCGTCGCCGTAGGTGCCGTCTAGGTCGGCCTCGGTCTCGGCGTCGATCGCGTCCTCGATCACCTGCGCCACCCGCAACACGTGAAACCCCTCAGGATCGGCGCGCTCGGCAAGGCGCAGCGGCTCCACTGCAAACGAGAACACCTTCTCGCCGTCGTCACCATCGATCTTCTCGGTGTCGCGTCCCTCGGTAACCAGCACTCCATCCGGCCACCGCGACAGTTTCACCGAGCCGGGATTGGGCGGGCGTCGCCCTTTGGGCCGGTCTGGATCGGTCGTCGGGAAGAACAGAAACCGTTGCGGGGTACCGCCGTCAGCGTCCTCAAACAACGTCTCCGACCGCCCCGGCTGCACACCCACGACCATTGTCATTCGGTACCGGTGTCGTTTGATCGCGAACTTCTTATCGTCAGCGGCGTAGCCGAATCCCAACTGCTCGCCCATCCACGCCTTGCGCAGCTCCGGCATCAGCGTGGAACCGCTGCGGTTTTTCAACGCCGCCAACGAGTCGATCTCCGAGACGGTGAACAACACCGAGTTGCGCACGTCCACCTGGTCGGACTTCCGTTTGAACGCGTACTCCTTCAAGATGCCCTCGCCGCTGCCAGGCGTGGCCGAATGCACCTCGGGATCGGTGCAGAGCGCGTCCTCCGACGCCGCCTCCGACGTGCCCTTGCCCTTACCCGGCGGAGCAACCAACGCCACAAACAGATTCAGGCTGCCGTAGCTGCCGCGCAGGTCGGGCAGCACCACCGACGGCGGAATCACCGCGACAGCCCTCGCCAGCACTGCACCGAACATCGACCACGGCCCCACCCGCCGCGACCGAGCGAAGTCGCGAAGCTGCGCCAGCTCGGGGCGGGCAGACCAGAACGCGTCCTCGTCGATCTTCACCTTCGTCGGGTCGTTGCGATCAAGCCGGGCCAGCGTCTCGGCCGGATCAGCCTTCAACGCTTGCGCTGCCGCCCACGACGCCACCCGTACGAATTCGTTCGGCGCTGGACGGTCGCGGCCGTCGGGACTGCGACCGTCCCACGTAAACGAATCGAGAAACGTTTGGTGCATCTCCTGAATGACCATCGACGCCGGATAGCAGCCTGCGCATACCTCACGGAAGGCCATCGGCAACGCCCGCACCAACGCTTCGTGACTACTGCCGCCGTCGCACACGTCGCTCTCGAACACTGCCAGCACGCCGTTCAACCCAGCGGGCCGGTCATTACGATCGTGCTCAGGCGCACTACAGAACGCCGTGAACTCGGCGTCAGTCAGTGGCTCGGCCTCGTCGGGCGACGCCGACGACAGGCATCGGCGAAGAGCATCTGGCAGCGGTGGAATGTCGCCGCTGCGGGTCCAGCGATACTGTCCTTCGTCTTTGACGTGCGGTGTGGGTTCGGCGATGATCACGCCGTTCTTGCCGCGCACGTCGCCAAACGGGCGGAACGCCCCTGCACCGTTGCCGTGGGTCTCGTCGGCGACGAACAGGTAGTGACCGCGATCGGAATTGTCTCGCCGGCTCATCTGACACACGCCCTGGCGCAGCCCGTCAGCCAGGTCTGCTGGGAGTTCATCAAGCCGAGCGTTATCCAGATCGAACGTGACAGCCCCACTGCGGCCGACGTGCAACGCGATGCCGAAGTCGGGGTTCTCGTCCCACCACTCGTTAATCTGTTCCGGGTCGCGGCTGGACTTGTTCTGCCATCCAGCACCCACCACGCTCCCAGGATTCTTCGATCCCGGCTGGACGGGGAGCACGAACCACCCGGCCTTGGCGTAGGCCAAGGCGGCTTCGCGCAGACCGAGTCCGCTCACCTCAGGAATGCTCGGCGGAAGGCACCGAAACACCCTGCAACCGTCGCGGGTGTCGTGCCAAGTCACGCGAATTCGTTTGTGGCCCTGCGGTTTACGTGGTGGCATGGACCGTGGCTGTGCGTTAGTATGGTCGTGCATCTTGGCGTTTGCCTTTCGCCTCAGGTGATGTTCTGGAGAGCAGTTTGAGCGAGAACGCCCGCCGTGGGTCGCCTATCCAGCGGCGGGCATTCTCGTTTTCTCAGGGGTTTTGCGTTGCGCGGCAACGGGTATGCTGCGTTAGTCGGCGTGGCCGACGTGTTCAGAAGAGCGACTAGCCAAGCTCTCCGAGTGAAACAAGGGACGTCGTCTGGTAGCGCCGGGCGGCGTCCCTTTCGCATCTCCGATGTCGATGTCGCCCGTCACGGGCTCGTCACCAACAACTGGTCGACCGGCCACAAGGCCCGCAGCCGCCTGAGATGCAGCTACCCCAGCACCGCCACTTCCACCGCGCACGGCGGCGTCCACGTCGGCGTCAGCTACGTCGGAGACGCCCTGCGCCGCAACGCCACCCACCGCAGCCGGGTACCGTACGCCGTCACGTACACCCACCGTCAGCTGAAAGTCGCCAGACTGCAGAATCCTCACGCCACCCGACCCGACCGGCCACTCGCGACCCTGCTCGTCAACGACCACCCGCACACCCCAACGGCGGCGCTCCCGCACCCGCCAGCCGAGAAACAGATCGGCTCTGTCACCCAACGCCCCGGCCACTATCGCCGCGCGCCCCATCACAGGAACCTGTCGTCGGGCAGGCCGCTCTGGAAGAACGACCTGTCGCTCACGTACTGGAAGTCCAGTCCGCCGTGCGGAAAGTACTTCTGGAAGTCGTCGTGGCAGTCGCGGCACGTAGGGAACACCCGCAGAACAGGTCCGCAGGTGACGAGCAGCATCGCGTCGATTCCGCCGGGTTCGTCTTCTCCACAGTGCCAGCAGTCCTCGTACTCGCCACCGGGTCGGTTATCCATCCACAACAGCTGCGCCCGACGTTCGGCAGTGCAGTTGATCGGCACCGGAACGACGCTCGTTCCCCAATCGTCGGGGTGGTTGTGCAGAATCACCACGCGCACCGGATTGCCCGCTGCATATACCCGATCGTGGTCGAGCTGCCACATCTCCTGCGCGGTGGCGATCTGCTGAACCACGTGCGGACCCTCGTAGTACGGGCGGTTCGCCTCGTGCCGACGCAAGTCGTCCAGCGTGTACTCGCGGCCTCCCGGTAGTCGGGGCTGCGGTGGCCGTCCGGTGTTCAACAGCAAACGATCCGGGTAGTAGTCGGCATAGCTCAGCGGGTCGTGGTCATCAATGCCAGCCCGACACGCCTCGGCCCTGCCTCGAAGGTGTGGATCGTCGGAGGCTTCCCACTCCCGTACTTGCTCTTCGCCATACTCCGCGACGCTCCGCGGATTACGATGCGGCCCATCGTGATTACGCGCACGCGCCAGGCTCTCCGCGATCATCGGATGCTCATTCGCCAACGGCGACAACCACCGCTCGCGCTGAATCACGCGGCTGCCATCGGGCCTCTCGGTAACCTGCTGCGGCTCTAAAAGTTCGCCCTTCTGCGCGACCTCGGGACTCTGCAGCATCGCCGCCGACATCCCCGACCAATCGCCCCGGCGCACGTACTCCAGCGCAGAATACTTGGCGAAACTGGCCTGCCATGCCGCGCTCACGCCGCACCGTCCCGCCCACCCGAGGCCAGCGACTGCAACCACTCAAACAGGTCGCGGTCGGCATACCAGTTGTGTCCGGCAATACGGAACTTCCGGAGAGCACCGCTCTCGCTCGCGGTGCGGATACGGGTATCAGTGATGCCTTCGACACCGATCTCGGCGAAGAACGCCTTGGCTCCCGCCCGACCTTTGCGGGTGGGCAGGTTGGACAGCTCGTCGGCAACGATTGGGCGACGCCGAGGCGGATTGTGCTGCGGAACAGTAGGATTGGCGACCTGTGGCCGCGCGTGTAGTTGCGACATTGCGCTTCCTCTTGTGTTAGATGAGGAGACGTTGTCGAACGAATCAAGCGTGCGCGCGAACACACGTCTCCAAAGTTGGAAAACATGTGTTGCGCACAGGAAGGGCGCCGCCCTACGGTGTCTCGCGCCTGGCTGACGCGCCACCCACTCGCTGTCACAACTCTACAAGGCCGTCACAGCGCCGCCGTGAACCATTTCCCGCCGAATACCATGAGAGGATGGACGGAACCTCGCAGCCGTCTCGATCACCATGCTGATCGAGACACTCCCCGCCTTCGAGAAGGATCGGGGCGCACCCAGCGGTGGGTGCCCTGCCACCATGCCATACGTAGCCCCTACGCCGCAACTGCGCACCGTCGGAAGCGGTTCTGTAACAGCGCTTCTCGCCAGACAGTGATCAAGGCGAAGGGCGAGAGCCGGGTGGATTGCCGCCTCACATTAACGCTGACGGACGTTCCAAAATCTAGGGTCCGCGACCAGCCGCGAGATCAGCTCAAATCTGCAACGCAAGTGACCACGCGTCAAGGGTTCAGAGACTCACAGTCGTGCCGTCTAGGGTCGAGTCAGACTGATCGGGGTGTAGATGACACCAGCTTGCACTGCCAGCATTCGTACGACGTGTCGTCAGTTGGGACGTTTTGCTGTGCCGAGCATCGCGGACATGTGACCGCACGCATCCCTGATGGCGTCTCGAACCGCCGCGGCGCGAGTAGCGCAACGACAATGCCGATCGGGCCTAGGAGAAACCCCGCGAGGAACCACTTGGAATCACGGTCTCTGCTGACTGCGATCGCGATAATCCCACAAATGGTGCCGACAATGAGCCACACTCCAAGGAAGGCCACCACATCCCCTCTCGACCGTTATGTCCGACCTGCGTGAATCCAACCCGATCGGGCGGTCCATCGGTATCCTCCGAACACACCACATTGCTCAGGCACGAACTGACCCCGTTCTGTCTCGCGGCACAGTGCGGTCGGCGTGAACGGCGATGCTACTGCATTGCGCAGATGCGAAGCGCCTTTCGTTCGGTCGTGGAGGACACGTCAACTCCACTCACGGGAGACAAGTCAATCCCGCTGTCTGTGTGGTTGAGCCAGTGGCGCGCTGCCGGGTGGCGCGGCCACGCGGCCAGGGCTGCGCGCTCTCCGACCCTTCTGAGCGTCGGCACGGCCACCGATAGCGGGCAGTGTGTGCCAGTGGGTAGGCGTGGGCAGCTCAACCCATAGGACGGGTTACCGCTGCACTCGACGGCCTGGCGTCGACGCTGGACCGCTGCGTGCCCTACCGACGGCGGCTCCCAACTTGGCCCCGGCTGCTGTCGTGCTCGCGGCGAACAACGCCGCCCCTGCTGTCGAGGCTTTCACTCCGGCCGGGGCCGGGACCAGCGCGCCCACGGCAGCGCCCGCAACAGCCGACCGACGAACCGTGCGCTTGCTCGCCTTCGAGGACGACCCAGCCGACGCGCGAGCCGCAGCTATCTCACGCACGCCCTGCTCGGCGCGAGCCAGAGCCGCGTCCGCTTCGACCAGCGCGCTGTGAACCTCGTGCCCTGGCGTCGCCGAGAACCGACCCTTACGGTCACGCCGGAACACTCGCCCACTCACCAAGACCCCTCGGGGTCGAGGACGTTGGGGGCGGACCGCTCGTCCAGTTCGTCGGCCAAGGCGCGCAGGCCGCTCCCGGTCGTCGCGGGCAGCTTCGGCGCTTTACCGCGATACCTTCCGCCCTCACTCGGCGGCGCGTCTTTCAGACCAGGTGGGGTCAATCCCGGCCCCCACGAGAACTCGCCGGCGTCGGCTCCCAGCCGCAGCATCGCGGCGTTTGCCCGCATCACGTCGCGGTTGCTCATCAGTTCCACGCCCACGTCGGCTCGGTATACGGGCCGCTGGCCTTCACCTGCACCACGCACGCCGCTCCTCGATACCGTACCCCGGTACCGAATGAACGTTGGAAAAATGAGTCCTGCAGTGGGTAGCGCTGGTCGCGCCCGGGGATAATGCGCAAGCCCTGATACGCGGCGTTCGGGTGCTGACGGAACGCAACGGGATTCCGCGCGCTATTCGGCCCACCGGTCGCCACTACGGCGATATATCCCTGAGGTAAATAATAGGAAGGCACAATCCAAGCTGGACCGAAACTTCCTAAAACTTCCAAACCGCCGAACTCGCCGGGCGCAACCTGCCCGACCACGTTATCTTCAGTGAGATAAGCGGGCGCGCTGGCGCTGGGGACGAAGTCGTACTTGCTGGCAACGCCGTTAGTCACCACCCCCGCGCGGAACGTACTGATGATCTCACTTTCTATCGGATGACAGAGGATAATTAGCTTGCTCGCGGCGTCCACTCCGAAGCCCTTACCGCGCACCTGATTAATCGCGTCCACCAAATCGCCAGGATCAAGCGCGGTATTACCGCTGACCAACAGGTGCGAACTCGTCGACGGGAAAGTCTGCCCCGCGTACGGCGGTGGCACCATCCCGTCAAGTCCGTTGTATAGCCCGTAAACCGTCTGGCCGAGTTCGTTTTGACGTGGAGTTTTGGCGAACAACTGCCGCAACAGAGTTCCCGTGGTGAGGCGATTGTCCGCCTCCATTGCGCGGTCAATGACGCTGCGCACTTGTTCTGCACTGGCGCTGCGCAGAAACTTCCACGTAAATCGGCTTGCGAGGTCTTTGTCGCGGAAGTCGTAGCCGAGAATCAACGCGTCGGGAGAAGCCCGAATACCCGTAGGCTCGCCGAATTCCGAAGCTTCCTCGAAATGATCACCGCCAATCGTCTGCGGGATAGCGTCGCCCACCGAGACAGTCGGATAAGAAATCAGCGCGGCCAAGGCGCTGCGCTGTTTGGACCACAACGCCATAGCGGAGGCGGCTTCGTCCCAAATTGAGTTCAGGTCGACGCCGTCAACGGTCTGATTGACCAGCACATCGCCGTGACTGGAATAACCGACAGCCTTGGGATCAGCACCAAAGGCGAACAACTCGCCAGGGCGCGGGGGGCGAGCAAAGAACGGGTAAGTAGTCGTCGGCCGATTATCGGCAGGACGCGTGGTCGTCATTACATTTCTCATTTCGGTCAAAATATGGTCGGTTTCGTCGCTGGCACTACCAGCAGAAAATCCGGCCCCTGACCGAACTGCACTCACTATGTTCACTTAGCCCGAACGAACCCGTCGCTGGGGATGCTGCGTGTCGCTTGTCGAGAACCCGTCCCGACCGAGCCGGACCGCTACCAGCGGTCCCTACTGCCCGGACGTGGCCCACCCTATGCCGGGGGCGCGCCGTGCGCCATAGCCCCCACACCGACCAGCGAGACGCCCGCGAACAGCTACCGCCCCGGCACCACCCCGGCGCGCGGGGGTGATCCGGAGGTAGCTAACCGGGGGCAGCTAGTACGCCGTAGGTGGCGAAACATAGCGCCTCACCTGCGGCGATCCCGAGACAGCCAAGGCGTATCCGCTGGTGGAAGTGGTGCCGACTAGGCGGGCTGGCACTACTTAAAATCCGCACAGTGTCGGTTCGAGTCCGACTGGGGGCACCCGACGAAAGTTGCGTGGGATCCTCGGGGGCATTTTTGCACCCCAGGATCCCACGCAACTCGACGTCAGCTGGGCGCCAGCGGCCGCGATGGGTCGGACGTCCACGCGTTCATCGAGCCGTCGTAGACCGATGCGTCGTCGCGGCCAACCGCCGCGAGGGCGAAAGCTGCTGCGGTGGCCGCAATTCCGCCTCCGCAGTAGGTGACGGGTCGCACCGACTCGTCGAGGGCGCCCACCGCGTCGAAGATCGCTCGAAGCGCGGGAACGTCTTTCAACGTGCCCCGCTCGTCGACCAATTCACCGAAGGGCACGTTCACACTTCCGGGGATATGGCCTGCCGCGAAGGTGTCTCGGTCGAGGGCGTTGATGAGCAGCACGCCCGCGTCGTCGACGTCGGTCACCACCTCTTCGGTGGTCTCGATGCGTTCTTGCCGCCGCTGAGCTGTGAATTCTGCAGGCGGATAACTTGATTCGCCGCGGTCGACGGGGAAGCCCGCGTCAACCCACGCCTGCAGGCCACCGTCGAGCACGGCGACGTTGTCGAAGCCCTCGAGACCGAACTGCCACCACAGCCTGGTGGCCCAGATCCCGTTCTCCGAGTCGTAGACCACGACGCGCGAGTCGTCGCCGACACCTACCGCACCCACGGCTGCAGCGAACTGTTCTGACGACACGACGGCGAACGGCGCCTCCCCGTCGGGGTCGGTGAGCGCGAGCAGTTGATCGACGAACACCGCGCCGGGAATGTGCCCGGCCAGGTACGACTCCTGCCCGGACTCGATCTGCGGCGCTCCGTCACCGAATCGGAGATGCACGGTCGCGTCGACGACCCGCAGCTTGGGATCATCGCCCAGATCACGCAGGTCAGAAGCCGTGATGAGATGTGGCGTGCCCATACCCCGACATTACCGGCGACCGGCGCACACCCCGCAGATCAACTCTGTTCCTCGCGCAGGTTCTCGAGCAGCCTCAGCCAGATCTCACTGACCGTGGGATACGACGGGACCGCGTGCCACAACCTTTCCAGGGGAATCTCGCCGACGACGGCGACGGTGGCCGAATGCACGAGCTCCGCGATGTCGGGTCCGCAAAACGTAGCTCCCACCAACACATTTCGCGCGCGGTCGATGACCAGCACCGCGCGGCCGCTGTAATTCTCGCGTGCCAGCGCCGACCCTGCGACCTCGATGTCGAGTTCGGAGATGACAACATCGATGCCCGCGTCGTTGGCGGCACGCTCGGTCAGCCCGACCGACCCGACCTGCGGCTCGGTGAACACCACCTGGGGCACCGCCGCGTGGTCGGCTGTGGCCAGATATCGCTCACCGTCGAGTGAACGGGCTTCGGCGCGTGCTGCGATCACGTCGCCGGCGACCCGCGCCTGATACTTGCCCATGTGCGTGAGTGGCGCGCGACCGTTGACGTCGCCGACCGCATACAGCCAGTCGTGCCCGGCGACATTCAAGTGATCGTCGACGTCGAGCTTGCTCTTGGGATCGATACCGAGTATTTCGAGTCCGACGCCGACGGTGCGCGGACGTCGACCCGCGGCGACAAGGATCTCGTCGACCTCGAGTCGATCGACGACGTCGCCGTCGCGGTTGGCGAGTTCGACGACAGCCGGCCCGCCGTGTACTCGCCCGTAGCCGGTGTCGTCGACCTCCGGCCGCGCCACCGACCCGAACGTCGTGCCGAAGCGGATGTCGACTCCCCTGTCTCGCAGTCCCGACGAGACTCGTTCCCCGACAAAGGGTTCCATCGACGGAAGCAGTGCGTTGCCCCGCACGACCATCGTGACCACACTCCCGAGCTCCGCGAGCCACGTCGCCGCCTCGCAGGCGACGACGCCCCCGCCGAGGACCGCGATGCGTGCGGGAACCTCGACGAGATTCGTCGCATCACGCGACGTCCACGGCGCGGCGTCGGCAAGACCCGGGATCGGCGGGATCGACGCGTCGCTTCCCGTCGCCAGCACCACCGCCGCGGTGGCG
>NZ_LZMO01000282.1:0-1356 GCF_001665715.1 Gordonia sp. 852002-10350_SCH5691597 | reverse complement strand
GGCTCTTCCGGAACGACGGTGCGTAGAACGGGTTCTCGTGACCACTAGATGTAGGTGATCAAGGTCGCGGGGTGATGGGCGGTGTCGCTGGAGGTGTAGGCGGGTCCTGCGGTGTGAGGATGAAAGTTCTCACACCATCAGCCCGACACCGACAGGACCCATGTTGCAGCGTAGCGCTATTGCCGACACCATTTGCCGCACCATCGAGCTCGGGGTGACGATCACCGATGCCGCCCTCGACGGCGAGGACCGCACCCACGTGTTCTGCGAGGTCCTGGAACCGACGAACACATGTCCCGGATGCGGGCGGCCGGGTCGGCTGCGTGACCACATCGATCGTGAGGTTGCTGATCTGCCGATCGTGGGGCATCCGACTCGGCTGCATATCGCGGTGCCGCGCTATCTGTGCGACAACCCGGACTGTCCCACCACGATCTTTCGTGCCGACATCTCGACGATCGTGGCGCCGCGGGCACAGGTCACCCGGCGCACCACGACCTGGATTCTGCGGGCGATGATCGTCGACAAGATGTCGGTCAAGGCGGTCGCCGCGGCGGTCGGGTTGGGTTGGAACACCGTGAACACCCTTGCGCTGGACGCGGCCCGCTCGTTGGCGTCCGCGCCAGCCCGCCTGGACGGTGTGCGGGTCCTTGGGGTCGATGAGCACAAGTGGAAACACGTTCGCGGCAAGGGGGATTCGAGTTTCGTGACCGTGCTCGTCGACCTGACACCGATCGTGGACGGTACCGGGCCGGCACGCTTGCTGGACATGGTCGCCGGCCGCTCCAAGGCGGCGTTGAAGGATTGGCTGACCGCACGCGATCCTGCATTTCGTGACCGGATCAAGGTGGTGACGATGGACGGCTTCGAGCTTGTCAAGATGTTTGTGTAAGAACGTGACTCCTGATTTTTGTGTGCTTGCTGTTGCGGTCTAGGTGAGGTGGGGTTCGATGCGGTCGGGGTAGGCCAGGGCGAGTTGGCCGAGGGCCTGTTTCCAGTTCGTCACGACCTGTCCCTCGACGAGTCGTCCGGGGGCTTTGCGGGTGGCGGCGGGCTTGCCGCGTTCCTTCTCGCGTTGCCGGGCGCGTTTGTCCTCGATGTCGCAGATCGCCAGCCACAGCAGCTTGCGGACCGCGACGTCATTCGGGAAATGGCCGCGGTTCTTGATGACCTTACGTAACTGATAGTTCAGCGACTCGATCGAGTTCGTGGTGTAAATGACCTTGCGCAGTTCGGGTGGGAACGCCAAGAAGGGGATGAAACGGTCCCACGCCCGGTCGAAAGCCTGTGCTGCACTGGGGTATTTGACACCCAACTCCGAGTCGCGGAAGGCCTCCCACTCGAGGCGGGCGACCT
>NZ_LZMO01000281.1:0-624 GCF_001665715.1 Gordonia sp. 852002-10350_SCH5691597 | reverse complement strand
TGTTCAGCGTCGTGCCCATCCGGCAGGTGCAGCAGCATCGTGTAACGGGTGGAACGCTCGACGAGAGTGCCGATCGCGGTCTTGTTCTGCTCCCCGGTGATCAGATCCCCCTCCCAGTGCCCGGGGACCGCACGGTCGTCCACCTCTGCCGGCCGGTCGCTGATCATCACCATCGGGTCGATGAATCGCTGATATCGCTCACCCTCTCGGCGCTGCGACCTCCGGCGCGTCCTACCGGTCCGAAGTGCTTGTTGGACTTCACGTTTCAACCCTCCGCGGGCTTGGAAGTACAAGGCTTGATAGATCGTTTCGTGGCTCACCCGCATGCTTTCGTCGTCGGGATGATCCCGGCGCAGGCGGTGAGAGATCTGCTCCGGCGAGAGCTTCCTCGACAAGCCGTCCTCGACCGCTGCCCGTAGGACCGCGTTCACCACCAGTTTGGACTGCTTGGGCCGCGCCCGGAGCGCCGCCGCGATTCGATCGGCCTGATGCGGCAGGTACCGGCCGGCGACACTATGCGCACGCACCTCGCGGGAGATGGTCGAGACGTTCTTTCCGATCCGCGTGGCGATGGTCCTCATCGAATCCTTGACCACCAGCCCGTCAGCGATCGCAATCCGATCC
>NZ_LZMO01000280.1:0-8795 GCF_001665715.1 Gordonia sp. 852002-10350_SCH5691597 | reverse complement strand
CGGCACGGTTATCCCACCATGCCGCTCGACGGCATCCTGATCGGCACCGCGGCCATGGCCACCGCCGAGGCCACCACGGCGCCGGAGGTCAAGCAGTTGCTCGTGGACCCCGCGGGGGGCCACGACTGGATCGGCGCAGGCCGTGCCGCACACGGAATGGCCTCGGGCCGAAGCCAACTCGGCGCCGACATCCACGAGGTCGACAACGCCGCGTCGCGCTGCGGGCGACTTCTCGACGAGGTGGCGGGCGACGCCGACGCGGTGGCCGAACGCCGCGACGAGATCGTGGCCGCCATGGCGCCGACCGCCAAGCCCTACTTCGGCGACGTCGACTCGATGACCTATCGCGAATGGCTCGACCGTTACGCGACGCTGGCCGTGGGGGACGGTCGCACCGATCAGTACCCGTGGGCCGACATCACCTGGCAGCAGCGGTTTGTCGAGATGCTGCAGCGTACCGAGGCGCGTATGCACCCGAAGGATTCGGGGCCGGTGCCGACGATGTTCGCCGACCTCGCGTCGACCGACGATCCGCATGCGGCGATCGACGCTCTCGGCGGTGTCTATCCCGAGATCGAGACCGACATCCTTCATCCCGCGGACGTCGCGTTCTTCCTCGGTCTGTGCCGGACCCCCGGCAAGCCGGTCAACTTCGTGCCCGTCGTCGACAAAGATGTTCGACGGTGGTGGCGCAGCGACTCGCTGTGGCAGGCCCACGATGCACGCTATGGCGCAGACGCCGTCTGCATCATCCCGGGGCCGGTCGCGGTATCGGGTATCACTCGTGTCGATGAACCGGTGGGTGACCTACTCGACCGGTTCGAGGCCAGGGTCGTCGACGATCTGACCATCGCCGGTGCGGCGCCTGAGCCGATCACCGCGCGCAAGCAGGCCCAGGTTCGCGACACAGGCGTCCTCGGTGCCGTGCTCTGGGCTGACGATGTCTCGTGGGCCGGCCGTATCGTGCCGAGTCCCATTGCGCTACTGGGTGCTCGGGAGTCCTGGGAGGTCACCTCGGAGCATCGCGCGGAGCACGCGGCAACCGGCGCTGTGCTCGAGCATCTGGGCGAAGACAACTTCGAGCTGACAGTGCCGATCTCGGGATCGTCGGTGCGCATTCCGCTCCGCGTCGATCGGAGCATCGCCGACGGCGGTAGCCCGCGCATCGAGCGAGATGATGCCGCAGACGCGATGCGCGAGATCCTCACCGTCGCAGCGGGTGGATGTCTGACAGACGTCGTCGACGGTGCCGCGGTCACCACAGTCGAGTGGTCGGCAGACGGCGTCGCCGACCACGCAGTGGTCACCGCCAACACGCTGCCCGCTCACCTCCACGCCGTGACACCGTCGCAGCCGTTCGGCTTCGCGGTGCCCGACACGCTCGTAGGCGCCTGCTGGCCAAGCGTTTTCGCGGTGATCGGTGCTGCCAAGACCGGTGACGGCATCCCCATCGTCGAGGGACTGCTCGACCTGGTCCACCTCGACCACACCATCGAGACGGTCGCAACCATTCCCGACCACGACACCGAGCTCACCGTCGTCGCCCGCGCCGCCGACGTCCGGGATACGACCGTGGGACGCGTCATCGACGTCGCCGTCGAGGTGTCGGGGCCGGACGGTGAGATCGCCCGTATGACAGAGCGTTTCGCCATCCGAGGCCGGATCGGCGATGCCGAACTCGACGATCCGCAGCGTGCCGGGGGAGCGATCACAGACGAGGCGTCGGCCACCCGGAAGCCGCTGCGTACCGCGACGATCACCGCGCCGACGCGCATGGGTGCGTTTGCTGCCGTCTCGGGTGACCGCAATCCGATCCACACCGACGCATGTGCCGCGAAGCTCGCAGGACTCGGCGAGCCGATCGTGCACGGCATGTGGCTGTCGGCGGCCGCTCAGCACGTCGTCACCGCGGCCGATTCACGCAATCGCACCCCGTCGCCACGCCCGATCGTCGGGTGGACTGCTCGCTACCTGGGGATGGTCCGCACCGGAGATGCGGTCTCGGTCCGCGTCGACCGCGTCGGTCTCGATCGCGGCCGCGAGGTCGTCGAGGTGACCTGCAAGGTCGGCGACACCCTGGTGATGAGTGCCACGGGACTTCTCGCGGCTCCGCGCACCGTTTACGCCTTCCCGGGCCAGGGCATCCAGAGCAAGGGCATGGGGCTCGACGCCCGGTCGCGCTCGAAAGCCGCCCGGGCCATCTGGGACCGCGCGGACAAGCACACACGTGCTGCTCTCGGGTTCTCGATTCTCGCGGTCGTTCGCGACAACCCCACAACCCTCGTCGCCAACGGGACCACCTACAACCACCCCGACGGTGTGCTGTACCTGACTCAGTTCACCCAGGTCGCGATGGCGACGCTCGGCGTCGCGCAGATCGCTGAGCTCAAGGAAGCAGGCGGATTCGTCGACGGTGCCATCACCTGTGGGCATTCGGTCGGCGAGTACAACGCCCTTGCGGCATGCGCGGGAGTGCTCCCACTCGAAGCCGTCCTCGAGGTGGTGTTCCAGCGCGGCGAGGCCATGCACCATCTGGTCCCGCGAGATGAACTGGGGCGCAGCGACTATCGCATGGCGGCCATTCGCCCGAGTCAGTTCGGCCTCGCCGACGCCGACGTCGAGTCGTTCGTCGCGGAGGTCGGAGAGTCGATCGGCGAGTTCCTGGAGGTCGTCAACCTCAACCTTCTCGGCTCGCAGTACGCCATCGCGGGTACCGTTCGCGGTCTCGAACATCTCGAGGACGAGATCGAGCGTCGTCGAACCGAATTCGGCGGCAAGCGATCGTTCATCCTCGTACCCGGCATCGACGTCCCGTTCCATTCGACGGTGCTGCGCGCCGGTGTGCCCGAGTTCCGCGGCAAGCTCGACGAACTGCTGCCCGCACGGATCGATCCCGACATCCTCGTCGGGCGCTACATCCCGAATCTCGTGCCGCGATTGTTCACACTCGACCGCGCGTTCGTCGAAGAGATCGCGGCACTGGTGCCGTCCGAGCCGCTCGACGCCGTGCTCGCCGACTGGGACACCCATGCGGCTGACCCGGCTGGTTTGGCGCGCATCGTTCTCATCGAGCTGCTCGCGTGGCAGTTCGCGAGTCCCGTGCGCTGGATCGAGACGCAGGACCTCCTCTTCGGTGCAGCCGAACGCGGTGGCCTCGGCATCCAGCGGTTCGTCGAGATCGGCCTCAAGGGTGCGCCGACGCTAGCAGGCCTGGCGACCAACACCCTCAAGCTCGACGACTACGGTTCGGCGACAACCGAAGTGGTGAATCTCGAGCGCGATTCCGATGTCATCCTCGCCAAGGACGCGGGTGCCGAGCTCGATGACGAACCCGCCGACGACGCGGCTGCGCAAGACACCGGTGCTTCACAAGATGCGGCGACAAACACGCCCGCTCCCGCGGCAGCAGCGCCTGCGGCTCCGAGCGCGCCCGCGGGCGCTCCGCGGCCCAACGACGTCTCCTTCGGGCCGTCGGATGCGGTTCGTGCAGTAGTCGCGCTGTGGACCAAGATCCGCCCCGAGCAGATCGGTTCGGCAGACACCATCGAGGCGTTGTGTGACGGCGTCTCGTCGCGGAGAAACCAGCTCCTGCTCGATATCGGTGCCGAACTCGGACTCGGCGCGATCGACGGCGCCGCGGAAGCCGACATGGTGGCGCTCGCCGCGACGGTCGACAGCCTCGCGCGCGGCTACCGCCCTCTGGGTGCGGTCCTCACCGACGCCGTGTCCGATCAGATCCGCAAGGTGCTCGGCCCCGTCGGAAAGCGGCAGGCCTACATCGCCGATCGTGTGACCGGTGTGTGGCAGCTAGGTCCTGGCTGGGGGCTGCATGCCACCGTGGCGCTCGCTCTCGGCACACGCGACGGAGCCAGTGTGCGTGGCGGCGACCTCGGCGATCTGCTCGACGGACCTCTCGCCAACACCGACGCACTCGACGCTCTCGTCGACCGCGCGGTGGCCGCGGTGGGTGCGTCCCGCGGGATCGCGGTCGCCAAGCCCGCGGCCGACACCGGCGGCGGCGCAACGGTCGACGCGGCCGCACTCGGTGAGTTCACCGAGCAACTGACCGGACGCAGCGGCGCGCTCGCCTCTGCCGCATACACGGTGCTGGCCAAACTCGGACTCACCGAGGACGACGCCGCGCCCGAGATCGCGGAGAACGTCGACGCTGCGCTGGCCGAGCGGGTCAGTGCCGAACTCGGCTCAGATTGGGCACGCACCGTCGCGCCGGCGTTCGACGCCGAGAAGATCGTCCTCGTCGACGACCGGTGGGCCACGAGTCGCGAGGATCTGGTGCGGATCTGGCTGACCTCCGACGCCGATCTCGCCGACCGTCACGACACGATCGTCGAGTCCTTCGTGGGTGCGGGACAGACTGTCGCACAACATGCCACGTGGTGGCAGGGCAAGGCTCTCGCCGCAGGCGAGGCGACACGCGCCCAGATCTTCGGCGCAATCGCCGCCGCAGCACAGGCGCCGGACTCGGGTGAATGGTCCGACGACGTCGCAGTGGTGACCGGCGCGGGCAAGGGGTCGATCGCCGCAGGCGTGATCGGCCGACTGCTCGCGGGCGGAGCCACGGTGATCGCCACGACGTCGAAGCTCGACTCCGGAAAGCTCGCCTTCTACAAGAAGCTCTACCGCGAGAACGCGCGTCACGACGCCGCGCTGTGGGTCGCACCGACCAACATGGCGTCGTACAACGACGTCGACGATCTCGTCGAATGGGTTGGCAGCGAACAGACCGAGAACATCGGCGGCACAACGGCTGTCCTCAAGCCGGCGATGAAGCCGACGCTGCTATTCCCGTTCGCGGCACCTCGTGTCGCCGGTGATCTCACCGACGCCGGAGCGCGCGCGGAGCTCGAGATGAAGGTCCTGCTCTGGTCGGTGGAGCGGCTCATCGCGGGGCTGTGTGAGATCGGCGCCGATCATGACATCGCGGCTCGACTGCACGTCGTGCTCCCCGGATCGCCCAATCGCGGCATGTTCGGTGGGGACGGGGCCTATGGCGAGTCCAAGGCCGCACTCGATGCGCTCGTCACCCGCTGGGGAGCTGAGGAATCATGGGGTGCGCGAACGACTCTCGCGCACGCGCTCATCGGCTGGGTGCGCGGCACCGGGCTGATGGGTCACAACGACGGCATGGTCGCGGCCGTGGAGGCCGCGGGCGTGCGGACGTGGAGCACAGACGAGATGGCGGCACAGCTCCTCGGACTGTGCACTCCCGCGCAGCGCGTCGCCGCGCGGGATCAGGCGATTCTCGCCGACTTCACCGGCGGCCTCGATCCGTCTATCGACCTCAAATCACTTGCCACCGAACAGGATGACGCGAGCGAGGTCGAGACGGAGGAACTCGACGAGGCGACCGTCGCTGCGCTGCCCGCGCCGGCTCGTGCCGCGGCATCGATGACGCCCGCGTGGCCGTCGATCGATGCGCGTCCCGAGGATCTCGTCGTCATCGTCGGCGCCGGAGAGCTCGGGCCCTACGGTTCGTCGCGCACCCGGTTCGAGATGGAGGTCGACGAAAAGCTGAGCGCGGCAGGCGTGTTGGAGCTTGCCTGGAACACCGGTCTGATCGTCTGGGACGAGGCACCGAAGCCGGGCTGGTACGACACCGAGAGTGGCGATCCGGTCGACGAGGCCGATATCGCCGAGCGTTACCACGACGCGGTCGTCGAACGTTGCGGTATTCGACGCTACGCCGACGACGGTGCGATGGTCGACAATACCTCGCCGCTGCTCACGTCGATCTTCCTCGACGAGGATCTGAGCTTTACCGTCAGCTCCGAAGAGCAGGCCAGGGCATTCGCGGATGCTGATCCGGACAAGACGAGGATCGCTCCGATCTCCGACACCGGGGATTGGCGGGTCACGCGTCTGGCCGGTACCGAGATCCGCGTGCCCCGCAAGTTCGAGCTGAGCCGGACCGTCGGAGGTCAGATTCCGACCGGGTTCGACCCGACTCGCTGGGGTGTCACGCCCGACATGGTGGAATCAATCGACCGTGTGGCGCTGTGGAATCTCGTCGCGACCGTCGACGCCTTCCTGTCATCGGGCTTCACGCCGTCGGAACTGATGCGGTGGGTGCATCCGGGACTCGTCGCCAACACTCAGGGAACCGGCATGGGTGGCATGACGTCGATGCGTGAGCTGTATGTCAACACGCTGCTCGGCGAGGCGAAAGCCAACGACATCCTGCAGGAGGCGTTGCCGAATATCGTTGCCGCACACGTTGTTCAGTCGTACGTGGGCAGCTACGGTGCGATGATCCACCCTGTCGCTGCGTGTGCGACGGCCGCTGTGTCGGTCGAGGAGGGCGTCGACAAGATCCGTCTCGGCAAGGCGATGTTCGCGGTGGCGGGCGGATTCGACGATCTCGGTATCGAAGGCATCGTCGGATTCGGCGACATGTCGGCGACCGCGGAGTCGGCGAAGATGGCTGCACGCGGAATCGACGAGCGCCGGTACTCGCGTGCCAACGATCGGCGACGTGGTGGATTCGTCGAATCTGCCGGTGGCGGAACCATTCTGCTCGCTCGTGGCGACGTCGCGGCACAGCTCGGATTGCCGGTTCTCGGCGTCGTAGCCTGGGCGCAGAGCTTCGGCGACGGTGTTCACACCTCGATTCCCGCACCGGGACTCGGAGCATTGGGCGCCGCACGTGGGGCGCTCGCCTCACCGTTGGCCGATGCGCTGGGTGCGCTCGGTGTGAGCGCCGACGACGTCGCTGTGGTGTCCAAGCACGACACCTCAACGCGCGCAAACGATCCCAATGAATCCGAGCTCCACGAACGACTCGCCGACGCGATCGGCAGGACGCCCGGCGCGCCCCTGTTCGTCGTGTCGCAGAAGTCGCTCACCGGCCATGCGAAGGGTGGCGCTGCGGCATTCCAGCTCATCGGGCTCTGCCAGGTGCTGCGCGACGGAGTGATCCCACCCAACCGCAGTCTCGACTGTGTCGATGAGCAGATGCGCGACTACCCCCACCTCGTGTGGGCGCGTGAGCCGCTCGCGCTCGGTGATCGATTCCCCCTCAAGGCAGGTCTGCTCACCAGCCTCGGCTTCGGCCACGTGTCGGGTCTGATCGCCATCGTTCATCCGGAAGCCTTTGTCGCAACTCTGGATTCGGATCAGGCGCAGAGCTATCGCGATCGGGCAGCACGCCGCGAACGTGATGGCGCACAGCGGCGGCTGGTCGCGATGTGCGGCGGCGAGCCTGCGTACCGACGTCCGTCGGGTCGTCGTTTCGACAGCACACTCGACGAGCATGATGCCGAGGCCGGACTGCTGCTCGATCCGGGTGCGCGGCTGACGACCGATGGCGCGTACGGCGCCGCGGCCGATGGACGCTGACGCGATGGCCGTACTCGGGGTGGGGATCGACGTCGTGTCGATCCCGGAGTTCGGAGACCAACTCGAACAGGTCGGCACGAACTTCGTCGAGAGGTTCACGGTGGGCGAGCGGCGTGACGCGGCAACGGGTACGGGCGAAGACGCCCGTCACCTCGCGGCACGGTGGGCGGCGAAGGAGGCCGTGGTCAAGGCGTGGTCGGTGAGCCGATTCTCGCGCTCGCCGCTGCTGCCGCTGATCCGGCACAGTGATATCGAAGTCGTCACCGACACCTGGGGCCGTCCGGCGATCAGGTTGTCGGGAGAGATCGCCGAACACCTTCGTGACACGACCGTACACATTTCGCTCACGCACGACGGGAACACGGCTGCCGCAGTGGCGATCCTGGAGGGGAGCTGACCGGAGGGTGCGCAATCCGTCTGTCGTGCAACGGATTCAGCTGCCGGTCGACTCCTCGAGCAGGAGATATCCCGCGAGCATGCGCTTGAGTTCGTCGACCGTCGCGGCGTGGTCGTGGCCGTCCTGCACCGAGAAACTCAACAGTGAGTACGCGGTGTGGACCAGCACCTGCGCCATCATCTCCCGACGATCTCCCTGCGAGGGGGTCAGCGGAGCAAGGATGCGGGCCACCTGTTCGGCGAGAACGCGTTCGTTGAGTGATGCCGTCGCGCGGGTTGCGGGAGTCGACTGGACCGCGAGCCAGACCGCGCGCCGCGACGGATCGTCGCGCCAGAGGGTCGCCAGATGGTCGAGGAACTTCTCGAGCAGGTTCGGCCATTCGAGCGACGGCACCTCCGACGCGAAGGCGGCGAGCTCCTCGCGTACGCCGACCGTGTCCTGTCGATCGAGTTCGCAGACGATGACGTACTTGTTGGCGAAGTACTGATAGAGGGTTCCGATGGGCACTCCGGCGCGAACGGCGATCTCCTCGCAGGTGAGCGACTCGAAACCCACTTCGGTCAGCAGGTCCCGCGCCGTCGCCAGCATCGCGGAGAACTTTCGTTTGCTGCGCTCCTGCGTCGGGCGTTTGCGCGGCACCAGGGGTTCGGTACTCATCGGTTCGGTCAGCTCGGTTCGATCAACGTCTGTGGGTCACACCGACAGGTCGCGCCTGAGCTTGGCAACGTGCCCGGTGGCACGCACGTTGTACTGCGCGAGCGCGATGGCCCCGTGGTCGACGAGGAACGTCGACCTGATCACACCCGTCACGGTTTTGCCGTACAGCTTCTTCTCGCCGAAAGCGCCCCACGCGGTCATGACCGACTTATCCGGATCGGACAGGAGTGGGAACGTCAGGCCCTCGGCGTCGGCGAACTTTGCCAGCTTCTCCTGCTTGTCAGGGGAGATGCCGACGACGGCGATGCCCTGTCCGTCCAGTTCGGCGAGGTTGTCGCGAAAGTCGCACGCCTGCTTGGTGCAGCCGGGAGTCGACGCCGCGGGG
>NZ_LZMO01000279.1:0-37885 GCF_001665715.1 Gordonia sp. 852002-10350_SCH5691597 | reverse complement strand
CGATGTGCATCAGGCCGATTGCTGCTCCGGCACCGAACAGCACGCCGATGGTCTGTGTCAGCCCAGCGCGTGCACGCCTTCCGAGCGTGTCGAGGCCGGTCATGGGGCAGGGTTTTTGGTTCGGCGTCGAACTGTCATCACACCGACCACCTTCGCGACGCTCTCCACAGCTGCCGTCTCACAAACTACAGGGTGAGACGGGTCTACAGGGTGGAACCGGACTACAGGGTGAAGCCGAACCACAGAGGGTGGAACCGAACCACAGGGTGGACTTCGGACGCAGGCTCACCTCGGGTACGAGCGTCGCGCAGACGGAATGGGCCGAAACCTCGCGCGCGGGGATCGCCCGCTTGACGAGAGTTTCGGCCCATTGCCTGACACAGCGACGGCGGGGGTTACCCGCGTCACCGTGAGTTCATCGGTGAGAGAAAGGTTTACGGCGCCCAGGAACGTGGGGCGGCATCGGTCTCCACTGGAGCCGAAGCGGTCACGCGGTAGGCGCGATTGACTGCAGACACCACGGCACGCAGGCTTGCCGTCGTGATCGACGACGCAACGCCGACGCCCCACACGGTTTCACCGTTGACCTCGGTCTCGACGTAGGCGGCCGCGCTGGCGTCGCCGCCTGCGGTGAGTGCGTGCTCGGCGTAATCCAGTACGCGGACGTCGAATCCGACGGTCGACAGCGCGTCGACAAATGCCGCGAGGGGTCCGTTACCGCTGCCCGAGATCTCCTTCTCGACACCGTCGACCTTCACCACAGTGGTGATGTGGTCGTCGCCGCCGTCGACCTCGGAGGCGTCGACCTTCTGGCGCATCCGCTCGAGCGGGCGGATCGGATGCAGGTATTCGTCGGCGAAGACGTCCCACATCTCCTTGGGAGAGACCTCGCCGCCCTCGCCGTCGGTGATCTTCTGGATCTCGCGGCTGAACTCGATTTGCAGGCGTCGCGGCAGGTCCATGCCGTGGTCGGCCTTCATGATGTACGCGACGCCGCCCTTGCCGGACTGGCTGTTGACGCGGATGACGGCTTCGTAATTGCGGCCGACATCCTTGGGGTCGATCGGCAGATAGGGCACCTGCCACAGGATGTCGTCGACGTCGGAATCGGCGGTGTCGGCGTCGACCTTCATCTGGTCGAGACCCTTGTTGATCGCGTCCTGGTGGCTGCCGGAGAATGCGGTGTAGACCAGGTCGCCGCCGTAGGGGTGGCGTTCGGGTACACCGAGCTGGTTGCAGTATTCGACGGTGCGTCGGATCTCGTCGATGTCGGAGAACGAGATCTGCGGGTCGACGCCGCGGCTGAACATGTTCATGCCCAGTGTCACCAGGCAGACATTGCCGGTGCGCTCACCGTTGCCGAACAGGCAGCCCTCGATGCGGTCTGCGCCCGCCTGATAGCCGAGTTCCGCTGCGGCGACAGCGGTTCCGCGATCGTTGTGCGGGTGCAGGCTCAGGATGATCGAGTCGCGGCGGGCGAGATTACGGCTCATCCACTCGATGGAATCGGCGTAGACGTTCGGTGTTGCCATCTCGACGGTGGCAGGCAGGTTGATGATGAGCGGCTTATCGGATGTGGGAGCGATGATTTCGCTCACCGCGTCGCATACTTCCTTGGCGTAGCTCAGCTCCGTGCCGGTGTAGGACTCGGGCGAATACTCGTAGCGCCAGTTGGTGTCCGGGTACTTCTGCTGCTCCTCGAGAACCTTGTGCGCGGCGTGCGTCGCGATCTCGGTGATCTTCGACTTGTCGGCACGGAACACGACCCGACGCTGCAGCACCGACGTCGAATTGTAAAAGTGCACAATCACATTCGACGCTCCGCGGCACGCTTCGAAGGTGCGCTCGATCAGCTCGTCGCGGCACTGCGTCAGCACCTGGATGGTCACGTCGTCGGGGATGGCCCCGTCTTCGATGATTTCGCGAACGAAGTCGTAGTCGGTCTGGCTCGCCGACGGGAAACCGACCTCGATCTCCTTGTAGCCCATGCGCACCAGCAGCTCGAACATGCGGCGCTTGCGAGCGGGACTCATCGGGTCGATCAGGGCCTGGTTGCCGTCGCGCAGATCCACGGCGCACCACATCGGTGCCGCGGTGATCACCTTGTCTGGCCAGGTGCGATCGGGGATCGAGATCTGCTCGACCTCGTCGGCGAATTGCCGGTAGCGGTGAACGGGCATCGCGGAACTGCGTTGCGGGTTCCAGGAGGGCTGTCCTGCTGGGATGGGGCCGGACGGCTCGACGATGCGGCTCGGGCCCGAGGTGAAAGTGTCTGCTGGTGCCATGATGGTCAATCTCCGAAGTAGGTCTCAGATTGGGGAGTGACCGGCGCGTGATGAGGCCCCGCGACGGAGGGCCGGTCGTGTCAGACCCCGCCGCGGCAACCGAGAAGGAGTGCACGCTGCATGCGAGTAAATGTACTCCCCGGGCTGGTCGTCGATCAAATGAGGTCAGTCGTTCGGACTCTGGGTCCGCATTGTCCGAACTCGCATGTCAGGGGTCCTCGGGTGTGTGGACGAGGGTGCGGTGCATGCGCAGGGTGCTCCGGATTCCGGGCGCGATCGGGGTCGACGGATCGGTGCGGTAGCACCAGTCGAGTGCTTCGTATCCCACCCGACACAGAGCGATGTGGCGCGGCCACCGCGGTGTTGCCCAGTCTGGTTCGTCGCTGGCGCTGTCGGTTGCACTCATCTCGGCCTCGAGTAGCGCTCACTGCAGGTCACGCCGGGCCCGAGCATGTGCGGTGAACCGATCGGTGAGAGCGCGGCGTCGTCGAGGAGATGGTCGACGTTGTCGAGGACGTCGGTGTCGGCGCGTGCCCATGTGCGTCGGTGCGCGTGCGGAAACAGCCACAACAGTGCCGCGACGGCCAACGCGACGCCGAGCAGGGTTTCGAGGAATCGATCTCGCACGGGAATGGTGATGTCGGAGTCGGGGTTGCCCATCAGCATGGCGAGTGGAGTGATGAACGCGACCGCGACGCCGTAGTTGCCGACGATGGTCAACTCGATCAATACGTTGAGCAGCGCGATCACCACGATGAGCCACAGCGTGGTGAGACCGAGCTGGTGGAGTCCGACGAAGAACACCAGGCCGACGATGGTTCCGGCGAGTCGGTGTGTGGCACGGATGACGCCCCGGATGCGGTCGGGGCCCAATTGCAACACCAGGACGGTGCCGAGGATTGCCCAGTCGGGGCGCGAGAGGCCGATCGCGATCGATGCCACGCCTGCGACGAGCGCGGTGAGTGCGACGCGGGCCGTGGTGACGCGCGCATGGCTGTAGCTGCGGAGTGCCGTGGACAGGCGGTGTCGCACCGAGGGTCGACGCAGCGGCGGCGACAGCGGTCCCGGCGGTGCCACGTGGAACTGATGCAACGACGTCCAGAGTCGTTGTGCGAGCGGAGTGTCGGTGGCAGCGGCGTCGTGCAGGACCGTCCACGCGTTGAGCGTCGACATCGCCACGCCGTGGCGATGTGCGGGATCGGTGGACTGGTTGTCGGCGAGGTAGGCGTCGATCGTCTCGATCGCGGCGAGCGTCGCCGCCCTCTGGGGGCCTTCCGGACGCCACAGTGATGGAGCCATTCCGACGATGAGTGAACTCAATCCGCCCGCGCACGTCGCGATGACGAGAGCGGAAACGTCGACGCCGTGCCGGGTCACCACCGACGAGATGCAGGCGGTGAGTACGAAGAAGAACGGCCCGGGCGGACCGAGGCGCATGGCGTTGACGGTGAACACCGTCGCCGATGCCCACGCCACGAGCGCAACGACCACCGCCAACGCGACCACCGTGCTCGGCCGGGGACCGGCGAGGTGGCCGAGGAGTCCGAACAGTGCGGCCGCGCCGATCAACACCACGGCTGCGAGCACGATCACCCGCCACCGCACTCGGTAGGGCCGCTTCTCGCCGTAGAGCACTGCGAATGCGCCGAGCGCAGCGAGTAGGGAGTCGCGCTCGAATCCGACGGCGAGCAGGATGCCTGCGGGTACCGCGAACGCGAGACCCGCTCGGAGTGCTGCGGGCCAGCGCCCGCGAACGTCGGGGATTGCGAACAGTGCACGCCTGACATGCAGGCGAGGGGGAGGCTGTGGGCTGAACGGTTCAGATGGTGTTGGCGAGTCAGAGCCGGGCACCGGTCAACCCTACGGCCGGTTCGGTCAGGGGGTGTAGCGCAGCCAATCGACCTTCATCGTCGCCGGGTTGGGCGTCGCGGAGTTCGTCGGACCGGGCCACACACCACCGACGGCAAGGTTCAGGATCGGGTACATCGGCTTGTCGAAGACCCACCGCTGGCCGGCGCTGAGGTCGGCGCGATTGACGGTGTACACGGAGCGTCCGTCGAAGAGGAACGTGATCGAGGTGGCCGTCTTGCGGACGCCGTAGGTGTGGAAGTCGGTGGGGTCGATGCCCAGGATGTCGGAGCCGCGCTGGTACTTGCCGTTGACGCCGTCGGGAAGGGGGATGGCGTCGGGAAGGATGTCACGCAGCGACCCGGCGTCGGCCGAACCGAAGCCGCCGGAACCCGTCGGACCGTGGACGCCGATGTGCACGAAGTCGGAGTTGTTGATGTGTTCGGCGATGTCGATCTCGCCTGCCTCCGGGAATCCGACTTCCCAGATGTCGGCTCCGAGTAGCCAGAATCCGCTGTGCAGGCCTGCGCCACCGGGTAGCGAGAGCCGCGCGGAGATGGTGCCGTAGGTGAATTCGCGCTTGCCCTTGGTGTTCAGTCGGGCCGACGTCCACCCGCCGCCGGAGTTCTTGGCCTCGATGACGAGGTGTCCGCTGCCGTCGAGGCGTGAGTTCTCGCGGCTCGACGTGTAGGTCTGCTTTTCGTCGTTACCCCAGCCGCCCCCTCCTGTTTCGTAGTTCCAGAGGGCACTGTTGGGGGCCGATCCGGCCGCACCGACGAACTCGTCGGAGAACGCCATGTCTGCCGCATGGGCGGTGGGTCCGGCTGTGGCCATGGCGGCGCCGATGCTGCCGACGGTCAGGGCTGTCACGATCGCACGACGGAGGAAATACACAGGCAAGGCTTACCATAGTTCTTTGCCTGTCGCATGAGGGCGTTCTGTCGGATTGGCGGCGAATAAGGGTACTTTGGCGTTGACTGAAAGTCCCTTTGCCTGAGCATTACTGGGCGTTCGCACTGCGAATTCTCAGGCGGCACTTAGCTTTTGCGGGTTTGCTTCGAGTGGCCGCCGAAAGGCTGGTCGCGACACTCAACTGTGAGTGTGTGCCGAGAAAGGTAAAGACATGTCACGTTTGTTCACCGGAGCGACGTCGCGCCGCATCACCCTCGCGTTGGCCGGTGTCGGCGTCGCGAGCGCGATCGCGACGGGTGGGGTGGCGCAAGCCGCTCCGGTCCCTCATTCGCCGGCAAAGCCCGCACCTGCTCAGACCACCCCGGTGCCCGGCACCAAGTGCACGCTGGCCGGAGTCGAGAAGGCGTTGGCCAAAGAAGATCCCGCGCTCTGGAAAGAGATCCAGTCTCATCCGCGCGCCAAGGAGCATTTCGAGAACACGATCGTGCTGACGCCTGCTCAGCGCAAGCAGCAGCGTGAAGAGATGCACAAGAAGCACCCCGAGCGCGCTGAGATCAAGAACTTCCTGCGCGACCACGGTCTTGCCAAGAAGGACCACAGCGCGCACCGCGCCGCGATCAAGAAGGCGCTCGAGACCTGTAGCGGGTAGGGGTTTGGGCGAGGTGGTTTCGACTCGGCTGCTCGCTTCGCTCGCGGCCGGCTCAACCGGCGGGAGGTCCGGCTCAACCGGCGGGAGGGCCGGCGCGGAACGGCTCGCCCCAGTGGCCGCTGAATGCGACCTCGTCGAGGGGTAGTCGTTCGCGCGGCTCGGCGTCGCGGTCGCGGATCTTTTCGGACAGTGTCGAGGGGTCGGCGAGATGTCCGACGGCGAGCATCGCGAGCGGCTTCTTATCGGAGGGTATGCCGAAAGCTGTTCTGGCGGAATCCTTGTCGAATCCGGCGAGTGGATGTCCGTTGAGACCGAGTGCGCCACACTGCAGGATCATCTGCGCCAACGCCAGCCCGAGGTCGACGCCGCCGTAGAGGTCGGGCTTGGGGTCGGACGGATCGTCGGTGGTGCACAACAGGATCAGCGCACCCGCGGCCGGCGCCCACGTCGTGTTGCCTCGGTTGAGAGTGGCGGTCAGGGCGTCGAACGTCTCGTCGCCGCGTAGACCGACCACGAACCTCACCGGTTGCATGCGTCCCCACGTGGGCGCCCACCGTCCGGCGTCGAGGATCTCGGTGACCTCGTCGACCGAGACGGTGGCCTCGGCGTCGTAGCCGCGAGCGCTCCAGCGCTGACTGATCAGTTCATGCACCGCGCCAACGGTACTGGAGTCCAACGGGACTGGAGCAGCGTGCGGGACCGAGCGGGCTTCCGCGACGGGGCTAACTGTCCTGCGCGGCAGGCAGTTCGGCATCAACCGACTGCTCGACGCCGTGAGGTGTGCGCATCACGATGGCGAGAATCATGCCGAGCACACCGAGAGCGATCACCGAGGCGAGCGACGCCGCGTGGATGCCGTTGACGAACGCCTCCTTGGCCGCGTCGGCGAGTTCGACACCCGCGGGACCCATGTCGTGGGAGCGGTGCAGCGTCTCGCCGAGTGTGTCGCCGAACGCCCAGCCGTCGCCGTGTTCACGGAACATCAGCGTCGCGAGCGAGCCGAGCAATGCCAGGCCGAGTGCGGTTCCCAGCTCGAAGCTGGTCTCCGAGATGCCCGACGCCGCTCCGGATCGCTCCGCGGGCACCGAGCCGACGACGACGTCGGACACCAGCGAGAACTGGATGCCGTAGCCGATACCGGCGATCGAGGTGAACACGAGGTAGACCCACAGCGGGCTGGACGTCGTGAGCCACAGCAGTCCCAGGTTGCCCGCGGCGGCGAGTGCGACGGACCCGACGAACGCGGTCCGCATGCCGACACGTGAGGCGATGCGCGTCGCACCGATGGAGAACACCGCGACGGCGATCGCCATCGGCAGGCCGGCAAGCGCGGCGTCGAGGACGTCGAAGTCGCGCACCGACTGCAGGTAGACGCCCGTCAGGTACGACATTCCACCGAGCGCCATCATGCCGAACAGTGCGACCGTCACGGCAGCGCTGAACTGGACGTTGCGGAACAGTTTCAGGTCGAGCAGTGGCGCTGGGGTCCGACGCTGGTGCATCAGGAAGAACACGAACATCACGACACCGACCACGCCGACTGCTGCGACCGGGAGGGTGGCACCTTCCGAGGCCATCGTCTTGATCGAGTAGACGATCGGCAGGATGGCGAGCAGGGAGAGTCCGACGCCGATGAAGTCGAACGGTTCACCCGTACCCGCGCGATACTCGGGAATCAGCTTGGGTGCGAGCAGGAACAGCACGGCGAGTACCGGCACGTTGATCAGGAAGACGACACCCCACCAATAGTGGTGCAGCAGAACGCCCCCGACGACGGGTCCGATGGCCGAACCGCCCGCGAATGCGGCGGTCCACACGCCAATCGCCCTGCCACGTGCCTTCGCGTCGGGAAACATGTTGGCGATCAACGACAGGCTCGACGGCATCAGCGTCGCACCACCGATACCCATCAACGCGCGAGCCGCGATCAGGATGCCCGCGGTAGGAGCGAACGCTGCGATGACCGAGGCGATGCCGAACAGTGCGGCACCCAACAGCAAGATGCGTCGACGGCCGACGCGGTCTCCGACGTTGCCCATCGTGATGAGCAACCCTGCGATGAGGAAGCCGTAGATGTCGAGAATCCACAGCTGCTGCGCGGCGCTGGGATCGAGCGCGTCAGTGATAGCCGGGATCGCGAGGTAGAGGACGGAGAAGTCCATCGACACCAGGAGCACCGGAAGTGTCAGTACGGCCAGTCCCCACCACGCGCGTCGATCTGCGCCCGGATTTTCGCGGGTGCGCTTCTCGGACGGACGGATGCGGACGGACATGACTACTGCTCTCCTTCGATAGGGCTGGATGCGTCGACGTCATCGGTGTGCCCTCGGGCATGCGCGTACGCCGTACGCATCGACGGTACGGTGATGAGTACGCTGTACGCAAACAATTTATTCCCGCAATGTGAGGAGAGTCGGTGGCCGACGAGCGTGCGCCCAAGCTCACCACCGCGGTCATTGTCGACACCGCGATCGACGTGGCCGACCGGGACGGGCTGCCCGCGCTGTCGATGCGACGCATCGCCGATGAACTCGGCGTCGGCGCGATGTCGCTCTACCGGCACATCGCCGACAAGGACGCGCTGCTCGAGGCGATGGCCGAGGAGATAGGTCGTCGATTTCCCTATCCCGTCGACGACCCCGGCCCGTGGTCGTGGCGTGAACGCGTGGCGATCGCCGTCGACGTCGATTGGCAGCTCTATCGCAGGCACCCATGGGTGGTGCTGGCCTACTCGGCGCCGCGCTACAGCTTCGGTGTCGACGCACTCGAGGGGCTCGACTGGCTCGCGGCGGGTTTCACCGACCTCGGCGTCGACATCACCGCGGCTACCGAGATGGCACTCGCGGTGTGGAACTACGTCAACGGCGTCGCGCTCGCACAGGTCAGTGAACAGTTGCTCGACGCATCGCCCGGTGAACGCCCGAGCGGACTCGCCGATCTCATCGCCGGTCGGGTCACCTCGCGGTTGCCGCACCTGTCCACGCTGTCCGACGCCGCAGATGCCGCACGGTTGAATGATCCGCGCGCGTTGCTCGACGCCGGCGTCGACTATCTGTGTGCTGGGTTCGAGGCGAAAGCGGCGTCGTCGACGTCGTAGGTGACATCGACGACGCCGCGTCGGATCAATCGAGCGCTGTCTCGACCGGGCGCGGACGTGCCTCGCCCTGGGTGAGTGCCATCAGCACCCCGCCCGCTGTCAGCAGGATGGCTGCACACAATACGGTGACTGTCATACCGTGGGCGAATGTGATTGTCGACGTGGGCATTCCGCGTGTTGCTGCCCCGAAGACGGCGACCATGATCGCCAAACCGACTGTGCCGCCGAGCTGTTGAGCGGTGTTGACCAAGCCCGACGCCGCGCCGGCATCCTGAGGGTCGACGCCGCGCAGCGACGCCGTGGTCAGCGACAGGAAGGCCATACCGCCGCCCGCGCCGACGAGGATGAACGGCCCGAGCAGTGACAGGTACGGTGTATGGGCGTCGAGAGTGCTCAGCCAGTACAGGCCGGCTGCCGCCGCGCCGAAGGCGATGAGCAGAAGCGTGCGAGTACTCAAGCGTGGCACCAGAGCTCGCGCACTCAACTGTGATGCGCCGAACGTCGCCGCCGTCATAGGCAGGTACGCCAATCCGGTCTCGAGTGGGCCGTAGTGGAGCACTTCCTGCATGTACTGGGTGAGGAAGAACATCATGCCCATGAACCCCGCGACCATCACCAGTCGACCGGCGAATGCAGCGCTTCGCGGGGTCGAGGCGAAGAGCCGCAGCGGTGTGATCGGTTGGTGTGCACGGTCTTCGGCGTAGACGAACGCGCCGAGAAGTGCGGCACCTGCGACGAGGGCGATGACGGTGATCGTGCTGCTCCATCCGTGCTCCGCAGCATTGACGAGGCCGTACACGATGAGACCGATTCCGGCGGTGGACAATACGGCACCAGGTAGATCAAAGGAGCCGCGCTCGCGTGTGGTGCGAGGCAGCGACAGCGCACCCGCGACGATCACCACGAGTCCGATCGGCACATTGACGAAGAAGACCCAGCGCCAGTCGAGCCACTGCACGAGCGCTCCGCCGGAGACGAGACCAAGCGAGAATCCGCCGATGGACACGGCTGTGAAGAGCGCCAGTGCGCGAGTGCGCTGCTGGCCGTCGGAGAATCTGGTCATCAGCAGTGCCAGTGCCGCCGGTGCAGCGATTGCGGCACCGACGCCCTGCAGGGCGCGGGCGACGAGGAGCATCGTCGAATCGGTTGCGAGGCCACCGAATGCCGATGCCGCGACGAACAGTCCGAGGCCGTCGAGGAAGGTGCGGCGTCGACCGAGAATGTCGCCGAGGCGTGCGCCGAGTAGTAGGAGCCCACCGAAGGTGAGCGTGTAGGCGTTGAGCACCCAGGAGAGATTCGACGTCGAAAAGCCAAGGGAGCGTTGAATATCGGGTAGTGCGACGTTGACGATGGTCGCGTCGACCACCACCATCAACTGGCATCCGAGCACTGCGACCAGCACCAGGGCGTCGGTGTTGATGCGCAAGCGTAGGCCTGAGCCCGAAGGTGTCGAATCTGCCGTGCGATCAATGGAGGAAAGGGACATGTGGCCGCTCTTTTCGAAAGATTGGATCGGCGGAACAGTGCACTGGATTCGGCGTGAGTCTGATCGGGCTCACCCACGCCGGTGTGGAGTACACTCGCTGGAGAAACGGAAGCTTCCTCCGATTAATATACGGAGGGTTCCTCCGCTTTGCAACTGTTTTGTTCGCTGCGCCGCTGTGCTCGATCTGTGTGCGCGGCGTCGTCGGTGTTGTTCGTGTCGGAAGGTAGGAGTCGACGTGGCTGGGGAGTCAGTGGCCAGGGAGTCGGGGGCCGCAGAGTCAATGGCCGGGGTCGATGGGGCCGCGAGCGAGCACGGTCCGCGGCGAACCCTGTCACGACGACCCGCCCGCGCCGATGCCGCCCGCAACTACGACAAGCTGATTGCCGCGGCCGCCGACCTCTTCCATGCCGAGGGTGTCGACGTCGCGCTCGACAAGGTCGCCGCCGAGGCCGGGGTGGGCATCGGGACGCTGTACCGGCACTTTCCCAATCGCGCGGCGCTCATCGAGGCGACGTTTCGGAGTTACTCGGACTCGATCATCGCCGACGGTTGGCGTCTGCTCGAGTCCGGGCCTGCCGACGTCGCACTGGCGGGGGTCTTCGAGGCGTACATGTCCACCGCGAGCACCAAGCGCGGCATGAAGGAGGCGATCCTCGCGGCCGTCGGCGACGAGGCTCCTGTCTTCAGCGAGGCCCGCGACCAGTCGCGCGAACTGATGGCCGCGACGCTGGAGAAGGGTCAGCGTGAGGGCGTGTTCCGCGATGACATCGAGCCGTCGGACATCTCACGCCTGGTCGGCGGACTGTCGATGACGTGCGTCGCCGAGGACACACCCGAGACGCGCCGACGCATGGTCGGCCTCGTGCTCGACGGCCTCCGCCCGCGCGGCTGAGCGTCGACCGGGTGCACGGCCGGTGCTGGCGCCCGCCGCTGGATCTAGGGGAAAGATTCTTTCCGCGACTGTCTTCGCTTTCGGCGAGAAGTGTCGCGGGGAAGGGTGCAGAACCCGGGGAAGGGTTGCGCGGCCGGGCTGGAAGTCGGGGAAGGGTTGCGCGGCCGGTGTGGTGCTCGCCCGCTGGATCTAGGGGAAAGATCCTTTCCGCGACTTCCTTCGCTTTCGGCGAGAAGTGTCGCGGGGAAGGGTGCAGAACCCGGGGAAGGGTTGCGCGGCCGGGATGGAAGTCGGGGAAGGATCGCGCGGCCGGTGTGGCGCTCGCCCGCTGGATCTAGGGGAAAGATCCCTTCCGCGACTTCCTTCGCTTTCGGCTGGAAGTGTCGCGCGGAAACGCGCAGAACCCGAGGAAGAGCCGCAAGCGCCCGGCCGAAACCCGAGGTACAACCCCGAGCCCCGCCCTCACATCGCGTGCGGATAAACAGTCAGCATGTGAGCGCCGAACCAGGCGCTGCCGATGACCATCGGGACGACGACGGCCACGCCGACCGATGTCCGCTGCTTGGCAAGCGCGATCGCGAGCGGCAAGAGCAGCACAAACGCCGGAAGCAGCAGCCGGGGGCGGCTGATCATCAGTCCGCTCGACAGCACGATCGACGCCACGACGAGTGTCCCGTAGACGACCACCGGCCACGGCAGGCGAGCCCAGAACGCGACGACGACCATGAGCAACGTCGCGAGTATGATCCACGCGGTGGCGACGGAGGCGACCTCGCCGGAGTTCACCAGTGCGTCGTTGACGAAGTTGAAGGTGACGACTCCGCCGTCGATCCGGGTGTCCCAACCCTCGGTCTGGACGCGGAACCAGCCGGTAGGCGAGCCGGTGTGCGCCCAGACGACTGCCAGGTAGCCGAGGTATCCGAGTGGACTCAGCATGATCGCGAGCCACAGGTAGGCGCCATTGCCGCGTCGTGATCGCCACGATCGTGCCTCTTGATCACGCACCAGCGTCAGTGCCGCAGCCAGCATTACGACGCCGATGATGACGACGGCGGTCGGTCGCACTGTCCCCGCGAGGCAGGCAGCGACTCCTGCGAGGACCCAGTTGCGTTCGATCACCCCGACGAGCGCCCACACGGTCAGCGCGCAGAACAATGCCTCGGTGTAGGCCATGTTGAGCACGACCGACATCGGCGTCGCGGCCAAGATCGCGACCAGGTAGAGCCCGACGCGTTCGGGGTTGACCGACCCCCCACGGGTCAGTGGCGAGCGGTTGCCCATCGCACGCACGCAGTCGGCGCCGAGTCGTGCGGCACCGACGGCGGTAAGGCAACCGAGGACGACGTTGAGCGAGATCGCCGCACCGAACGGCGTGACGAACGGGAGCTTGGCGATCCATCCGACCAGGTACGGATAGCCGGGGAAGAAGGCGTACGCGGTGTCGGCGGTGTGCAGGCCGCGGGCATCGGTGAGCGAGTACGGCACGTCGCCATAACCGTGCTCTGCAATGGCGAGCATCCACTTGCCATCCCAGGCCGACAGTGCGTTTCCGACGCTGGTGTCGCGCAACTGCGCGAACCGACCGAGCACCAGTAATCCGACGATCCGGATCGCGATGAACACCCCGATCGCCGACACCCAGTAGGGCAGCGAGTCATCTTCGACGGCCGCGCGAGGGGCGGCGTCGACCTCCTCACGCCGGTCGCCGACTCCCGGCCGCTCGACCTGGCGGATTCGACGCTGCTTCGGTCCAGACCGCCCCGCGGCCGATGCCCCGGGCCGCCCTCCAGATGTCTCGGCCCGCCCGGCCTCGGATGCCCCGACCGGCCCCGCGGCAGATTCGTCGGCTCGATCAGCGGACGTCGCGCCGGGAGTGGCGCTGGTCTTCCGGGAGCGGCGTTGTCGGCTCGCCTTCCCGACCTCGGTCTCGCTGGTCACCACAGCGATGTTAGGGGACGCGTGTGGTCTGCAGCACGTGGAAGCCGTCCCGCCACCACCACGACGTGGAGCCCGCGAGCATCGTCGGTAAGGTTATCTCGGCAGTCAAGGAAGAAAACCCGACGTCGAGCCCTGCCGGGAGGTTATCTACGTGGCACTCGTGGTGCAGAAATACGGTGGATCATCGGTTGCGACAGCTGAGCGCATCCGCCGGGTCGCCGAGCGCATCGTGGAGACCAAGAAGCAGGGGAACGACGTCGTGGTGGTCGTGTCCGCGATGGGCGACACCACCGACGAACTCCTCGACCTCGCACAACAGGTCAACCCGGCCCCGCCGGCCCGTGAGATGGACATGCTGCTCACCTCCGGCGAGCGCATCTCCAACGCTCTCGTCGCGATGGCCATCAGCTCGCTCGGCGCGCAGGCGCAGTCGTTCACCGGCTCGCAGGCGGGTGTGATCACCACCAGCAGCCACGGCAAGGCCAAGATCATCGACGTCACCCCGGGCCGCGTTCGCAGCGCGCTCGACGACGGCAAGATCGTGCTGGTCGCCGGATTCCAGGGCGTCTCCCAGGACACCAAGGACATCACCACGCTCGGACGTGGCGGCTCCGACACCACCGCAGTCGCGCTCGCGGCAGCGCTGGAGGCCGACGTCTGCGAGATCTACACCGACGTCGATGGCGTCTACACCGCCGACCCGCGGATCGTGCCCGACGCCCGTCGTCTTGAGACCGTCTCTTTCGAGGAGATGCTCGAGATGGCCGCGTGTGGCGCGAAGGTCCTGATGCTGCGGTGTGTGGAATACGCCCGCAGATACAACGTTCCCGTTCACGTGCGCTCGTCGTACTCGACCAAACCCGGCACGCTGGTCGCCGGCTCGATGGAGGACATTCCCGTGGAAGAAGCGATTCTCACCGGTGTCGCACACGATCGCAGCGAGGCCAAGATCACCGTCGTCGGCCTCGACGATCAGCCCGGCTACGCCGCCAAGGTGTTCCGTGCTGTCGCCGACGCCGAGATCAACATCGACATGGTGCTGCAGAACATCTCCAAGGTCGAGACCGGCAAGACCGACATCACCTTCACCCTCCCGCGCGAGCTTGGCCCGCTGGGCGTCGAGAAGCTCACCAAGCTGCAGGAGGAGATCGGTTTCACCGAGGTGCTCTACGACGACCACATCGGCAAGGTCTCGCTGGTGGGAGCCGGTATGAAGAGCCATCCCGGTGTCACGGCCACCTTCTGTGAGGCACTGAGCAACGTCGGCATCAACATCGAGTTGATCTCGACGTCGGAGATCCGTATCTCGGTGCTGTGCCGCGACACCGAACTCGACGACGCCGTGCGCGCACTGCACGAGGCATTCGACCTCGGCGGAGAAGAAGAAGCCGTTGTCTACGCAGGAACGGGGCGCTGACATGGGCGTACGTATCGGAGTTGTCGGAGCCACCGGACAGGTCGGCGGCGTCATGCGAACCCTGTTGGCGCAGCGCAACTTTCCCGCAGACGAAGTGCGATTCTTCGCCTCGCCGCGGTCGGCGGGTAAGAAGCTGCCCTGGGGCGACGGCGAGATCGTCGTCGAAGATGCGGCGACCGCGGACCCGAGCGGCCTCGACATCGCGCTGTTCTCGGCAGGTGCCACCATGTCGCGTGAGCAGGCACCCCGGTTTGCCGCCGCAGGTGTGACCGTCATCGACAACTCGTCGGCGTGGCGCAAGGATCCCGATGTGCCGCTGGTGGTTTCGGAGGTCAACGGCGAGCTGGCGCAGAACCCGCCCAAGGGCATCGTCGCCAATCCGAACTGCACCACGATGGCCGCGATGCCGGTCCTCAAGCCGCTACACGACGCGGCTGGGCTGCAACGACTGATCGTGTCGTCGTATCAGGCGGTGTCGGGCAGTGGGCTCGCAGGCGTCGACGAGCTCGCCACCGAGTCTCGGGCGGCGATCGACGACCTCGAGAAGCTTGTCTACGACGGCTCGGCGATCGATTTCCCTGCGCCGGTCAAGTACGTCGCACCCATCGCGTTCAACGTGCTTCCGCTTGCCGGATCGCTTGTCGACGACGGGTCGGGTGAGACCGACGAAGATCAGAAGCTGCGCAACGAGTCTCGCAAGATCCTCGGACTTCCGGATCTGCTCGTCAGCGGAACCTGTGTGCGCGTGCCGGTTTTCACCGGACACTCGCTGTCGATCAATGCCGAGTTCGCACAGCCGCTGTCTCCCGCCCAGGCCAACGAGATCCTCTCCGACGCAGCGGGAGTGGAGTTGAGCGACGTTCCGACTCCGCTCGCCGCGGCGGGCAAGGACAACTCGCTCGTCGGTCGTATCCGACAAGATCCCGGTGTGCCGGACGGTCGAGGGCTGGCGCTGTTCGTGTCGGGTGACAACCTGCGAAAGGGTGCGGCTCTCAACACGATTCAGATCGCGGAGCTGCTCGTCGGGTAACCGCCCGGCCATCTATGTCCCGCACCATCACCCCTGATCCGAACCGACAACCGCCGATTGGTGAATCACGATGTCAACTCCCACAGATGCCCCGGCGGTCGCCGACAGACTCGGCCACTACTACAAGATCGATGAGCCCTATCTGGTCGGTCGCGAGAAGGTACGCGAGTATGCGCGCGCGGTCCAGGACCACCACGTCGCACACCGCGACGAAGAGGCTGCGCATGCACTCGGCTACTCGGGACTTGTTGCGCCACTGACGTTCACGGCCATCCCGGCGATGGGCGCCAACCGAGCTCTGTTCGAGTCGGTCGTGGTCGGTTACGAGACCTACGTGCAGACCGAGCAGGTCTTCGAGCAGCATCGACCGATCGTCGCCGGTGACGAGCTGACGACCGACGTCGAGCTGTCGTCGATTCGACGCATCGCCGGTCGCGACCTGATCACCGTCACCAACACGTTCACCGACGCCGCGGGCGAGGTGGTGCACACCATGCACACCACGGTCGTCGGCGTGACGTCTGACGACGTCGACCCGGGAATCAACGACGCGGTCCGCAGCATCATGGTGCACGACGTAAACGTCATGTCGTCCGACGATTCAGATGCCGCGTACGTGAAGACAGTGCGACCCGAAGGCGCGCAAGTCATTTCGAGTGCAGGTGCCCAGCGAACTCCGGGCAGCCTCGACTTCGACTCGCTGACGGTCGGCGACGCGCTGCCGGTGCGGCACGCCCGCCTCTCGCGCGGAGATCTGGTCAACTACGCAGGTGTCTCCGGAGACGGCAATCCGATCCACTGGGACGAGTCGATCGCCAAGCTCGCCGGCCTTCCCGACGTGATCGCTCACGGAATGCTGACGATGGGACTCGGCGCCGGCTTCGTCTCGGCGTGGTCGGGCGATCCGGGCGCCGTGACGCGGTACGCGGTGCGTCTGTCGCAGGTGGCGGTCGTGTCTGCTGCGGAGGGCGGCGACATCGAGTTCAGCGGCAAGATCAAGTCGCTCGATCCCGAGACCCGCAGCGGCGTCGTGATCATCGTGGCGAAGTCGGCTGGTCGCAAGATCTTCGGCCTCGCAACGATGAATGTGCGCTTTGCGTGATTTGCGGTGACGCGGTTGCGCCCTCGGTCACACCCGTGACTTACTGTGCGGTAGGTTACGTCCATGACACGAATTCGGGGATTCATCTCAGGTAGGCGGATCGGTCGTGTGGCACGACGGTCCACGGTTGCGCTCACGACGGGTGCATTGGCGCTTGGTGCCGCGACGGCGGCGGTCGGACCGGCTCACGCGGCCGATTTCTACACCCCGCCGGCGCAGTTCTCGGCGTCTCCCGGGTCGATCATCCGCAGTGAGCCCAGTCCGCTGTTGCTGCAGATTCCCGGCATCAAGAACCAGTGGCCGGGCACAGCGACCCGAATCATGTACACGTCTCGCTACCAGGATGGAACTCCCGCAGCGGTCACCGGGACCGTCGTCGAACCCACCGCGCCGTGGCGGGGCAAGGGCCCCCGACCGACAGTCGTCCTCGGCCCGGGAACCATCGGTCAGGGTGATCAGTGCGCGGGCTCGAAGCTGATGAGCCTGCCCGTCGCGATCGATCCGAGCAAGCCGAGCCTCGCGCTGAACTACACCGCGCTCGAACTGAACCTGTTGCTGATCAATGGTGTGCGAGTGGCGATCACCGACTACATCGGCATGGGCACCCCAGGCATTCACACCTACGTCAACAGAGTCGAGTCCGGCCAGGCGATGCTCGACGCCGCGCGTGCGGCGCTGAAGGTCGAAAAGGCGCCTGCCAACGCGCCGGTCGGCTTCTCCGGCTACTCACAGGGCGGTGGGGCGTCGGCGTCGGCGGCCGAACTGGCGTCGAGCTACGCTCCCGAGCTGAACGTGAAGGCGTCGTATGCGGGTGCACCGCCCGCTGATCTGTCGAAGGTGATCGACCAGATCGACGGCACGTTCATCGTCGGCGGAATCGGTTATGCCATCAACGGTCTCGAGGCCCGCTATCCCGAACTGAAGACCGTCGTCGACAAGGAGACGACGCCCCGCGGACGTCAGGTACTCAAGCGACTGTCGACGCAGTGCATCGCCGACACCGGGCTGAGTTTCGGCTTCCAACGCACGAATTCGTGGACACGCGACGGAAAGTCGTTGTCCTCGGTGATCAATCGCTACCCGAACGTCAAGAAGATCGTCGACGAGCAGCGCATCGGCAGGCTCAAACCCAACGCGCCGGTGCTGCTCGAGGGTGGCATCAACGACGACGTCATTCCGTACGGTCAGGTGGCCACTCTCGACCGCGACTGGCGTGCACAGGGGGCCGACGTCCGGATGATCACCAACACAATCCCGCCGATCTTCCCGGGCCTCGTGGTCAACCACGCTCTCCCGATGGTGTTCACGCTGCTTCCTGCGACCAACTTCTTGCTGTCGCACTTCGACGGCTGAGTAGTCGAACGGAATCAACCTCCACATGACTACGGCCTCCGCAGAAAGCGGGGGCCGTAGTTGTCTGTGTCGCAGATTGACTCATGTGGCAGGTCGATTCATGAGGCGGAGGGTGCAGGCAGCTCCGAGTCGCTTCGGGCACGCTCCGTGCTCGCCGGTGTCCGAAGCCGTCGGACGCCGACGAACGAACCGATCGTGAGCAACACCGAGGCCACGTAGGCGGTGATCGCATACGGAAGCGGTCCGATTCGCCCGCCATTGGGCGCCACGCCGTCGACAGCGTCGAAGTAGTCGGGGAGCGCGCTGATCCAGAGCACTGCCGCAACGATCAGGTACACCGCGGAGCAGATCACCGGGAACCATTCCCGCGCAAGCGGTTCCGGGAGGAAGGATGGGTCGGTGCGGCGTGCCCGATAGACGCCCCAGAACGCCACGACGGTGACGATCGCCAAGAGTGCCACGTAGGTCCACGCCGAGACGGCTCGCCCGACCAGCAGCGAACCGCCCAGCAGGTCGAGGATGGTGGGGGGTATCGATCCGACGAAGAGGACGGGCCAGACGAGCACACTCGTCATGACGACATCGCGGACGATGTACCAACCGCCGCGGTGTGGGACCGTGCACAACCAGCGCGTCACCAAAGCGATACCGAACGGCAGCATGACGCTGAACGCACTCATGTTCAGCAGCGGGATACCGCTGAATGACGGGTGTGCCGTGGAGACTTCCTGGTTCCACACCCACCACTTCAGCTGTGGCCCAAGGCCGTCGACAACCTGGTACAGACAGTGAAAGACGAACGCCACGCAGGCTGCGGACACGAAGACGTTGTAGCGCTTGAAGATTCCCGTCCGCTGGACGAGCGTGTACGCCACGTACAGGTAGACCGGATACATCGCGATGATGTAGAGCGGTAGGCGGTCGTAGAGGAACTGCACCGTAAACATGTTGTGCGCGAAGGTCAGTCCGAGTTCATCCTCGATACCGAACCACTGCGGAAAGTAGGCGATCGGTTCGACCAGCAGCAAAGCCAGTATCCCGCTGCACCACACCACGAGATTCGACGCGTCGCGCGCGGTGCGATACCACCGGATGGCGTGGACCAGGCACGCCACGAGTCCGATGACGAGCGTCGTCTCGATCACGGGCAGGGTCCAGTTCGCAAGGTTCGCCGGATTGGTGAACGTGACGAACGCATTGCCGTCGCATCGAACGCCCGTCAGCGTCTCCGACAGGCGGATGTACTCGGCGGTACAGGTCTGCATTGGTGCACCTCAGGCTGGGTGGATGGCGTGGCCGACGTACTCGATCATACAAATAGTCATTCTGTGTATGACCGAATTCGAGATACCCGCGTGCGACGATTGATCGATGAGAACCCGAGGTTGGGGTGGCGACCTGCCACGCACCGAAGACGAAGCACGCGAACGCATCGTGGCAGCCGCGATGCGCTGCATCGATCGTTCGGGTCCGGATAGGGCGACTCTCGCCGACGTCGCGGCGGAACTCCAGGTCACCAGGCAGACCGTCTATCGCGTCTTCCCGACGACCGCCGATTTGCTGACCGCGGTTGGTGAAGCAGGTGCCACGCAGTTCCTCGACCGCCTCACCGATCACGTCGCCGATATCACCGATCCGCGCGATGCCCTTGCCGAGGCCATCGTCTACACGTTGGGGCGGCTGCCCGACGAACCGTACATCGGACTTCTCGTTCAGGTGGGCGAGAACGAGCTCTTCAGCCGTGGCGCAACATCCTCTCGTGCAATGGAATTCGGCGCGTCGGTCTTGCGACGCTTCCCGATCGACTGGACCGAGGCGGGAATCGACGACGAAAAGCTCGAGGGTCTCGCCGAATTCATGCTGCGTGTCCTGATGTCATTTCTGCAGTACCCCTCGGACCCGCCGCGTACGCCGGAGCAGTTGCGTGTCTATCTTCGACGCTGGCTCGGGCCTGCGCTCGATATCGCGGGCGCAGCCGATATGTGATGTCACACGGCGAATCGTCCGGCGAATGCCCTCAGCGGTAGGTCGTTGCTCGTGATGATGCCAGGCCTCGCCTCGACGACCGAGCGGATCGAGTTGAGTGCGGGCAGGCCGGTCACGGTCATACCGATCGAGGCGAAGTTCTCGGGCTTCGACAGATCGATTCCGGCCTTCGGGAAGATCATGTGCTTGCTGTAGATACTCGGATCGCCTGTGATCTGGGTGATGTAGCAGGCCTTGATATCCCACGCGGGATCGGTGTGTGGTGTCATCTGCCACTCGAGATGTGTCTCGATCCGCGATACGCCGTCGACCATGCCCTGATACTTGATGTAGTTGGCGCCCAATGATCCCTTGGGTAGGAAGTACCAGCCGAGATCGACGTCCTTGGTGCATGCGCCGAGCTCGTAGGAGTACTTGACCTCATCGAGCTCGAGTCCGAATGCGTCGGCCATGAGGTAGACGGAGTCGGCGAAGACCGCGGTGTACTTGTGGAGTGACTCCGGAATCGACGGATCATCAACCGGCAGACCGTATCCGACGGCCTTCCAGGTGTCGACGGAGTGATGGCATGAGACGTCGACCGATTCGGTGACGGTGACGTTCTCGATCTCGGCGACGTCGGCGCTGTGGACGATGCCGAGGATCTGACACAGCCCCGGGTTCATGCCAGTGCCATAGAACGACGCTCCTCCCCGCTGACAGGCGGCCTCGATGATCTCGCTGACCTTGCGTCCGGAAGGGTGCTGCCAGTTGGTGTCTCGGTGATATCCGGTGATCCAGTCGGCGGTGGTCACGACGTTGATGCCTGCGTCGAGCACCTTTTCGTAGAGGTCTTCGTCGGGGAATACGCCGTGGAATGTCACGACGTCCGGCCGTGCTGCGATGATCTCCTCGACCGAACCGGTGGCCTTGATCCCCATGGCGTCGATGCCCACGATCTCGCCGACGTCGCGTCCGATTTTGTCGGGCGTATAGCAGTGCAGACCGACGAGTTCGAGGTCGGGATGGGAGGTGATTCGGCCGATCATCTCGGTGCCGAGATTGCCTGTGGCAACCTGGAATACGCGAATCGTGCGGGAACTGTTCATGGACTGACCTTTCGTGTGGACGTTGCTCGCGAAGCTGGTGTGCTCAGGCTGTTGCGGCGGTGGCCGACGGGTGTAGCGGCACGATGGCGCCGCTTTCCGGGCGGGTCGGATCTCGTCCGTAGGTCGAGTCGCCCTCGGGGTAGAACTGGATTGCCCAGTTGCGTAATGCGGTGAAGCCCTTGAACTCTCGCTGAGACAATGCCGGCGGATCGGAATAGCGTTGATGCGACCAGATCTCGACGTCCCGGTCGAACTGCTCGATGACCAGGTCGCTCATCACCTTGCCGTACTTGGTCAACTCGGTGGCGTCCTCTTCACCCGGCTTCTTTCCGATCCAGACCGTGAACCGCACGTCGCACGTCGATTCGTCGACCGGTGTGACCGCAGGCATCGTGCGGTTCTCGACCATCCCCCAGGACTTGGTCACGGAGCATCCGAGCCCCGCGTTCACGGAATAGACCCCGCTCGAGGCGGATTCGAGGGTGGCTCCCTCCTCGAACGCGATGGTGAAGTCGACGTAGGAGACCGGGCCTTCGAAATCGTGCCGGGTGAACTCCGGCATGAACGGCGTCTCGTGGACGAACTTGAAGTGCGCGAAGTCGACGCCGTTCTCCATGATGTACTGCGGATGTAGCTCGAGTCGCTCGTGGAACAGCGTGCCGCCGGGAATGGGTGCGTAGTAATTGTCGGCGTCGGATGGGTCGTCTCCGAATGCGGTGAACATGTCGGGTACCTCGAAATACGGTGGGCGAGAGGCTGTATCGAACCAGATCCACACCGCATGGTTGCGCTCGACTGCAGGGTAACTGCGAATGCGCCTGCCCCTGTTGGGTCTCTTCTCGTACGGGATGCAGACGTTGCGACCCTGCTCGTTCCACTGCCACCCATGGAATGGGCAGACCAGGTTCTCGCCCTCGACGCGACCGCCATACCCGAGATGTGCGCCGAGGTGCTCGCAGTAGGCGTCGAACACCGAGATCTTTCCCGACGCCGAGCGCCAAGCGACCATGTCGCGGGAGAAGTAGGTCATGCGATGGACGTCGCCGACCGCGATCTCGTGCGACCAGGCGACCTGGAACCAGCCGGTCGGTTCCATCGACAGCGGGGTCTGTGCCATGCAAAGAACCGTAGAACCCTCTGTGAAAGAGTGCAAGAGGGTTCTGTGAAAATCTCGATATGTGGCTAGACTCGATCGTCATGAGCGAGGCGACGACCACCCCCCGGCGCGCGAACAAGCGTGGTCAGGCCACGCGGGACAGCATGATCCGTGCGGCAATCGCCGCGTTGGCGACGGGTGATCCGACAGCGGTCTCGGGTAATCGGATCGCGCGGGAGATCGGTGCGACGTGGGGTGTGGTCAAGTACCAGTTCGGCGACATCGACGGTCTGTGGGCAGCGGTCCTGCGTCACACCGCGGACCAACGCGGCGACCTTCCGGCCAACGTCAAACCCGACGGGACGCTGCGAGAGAGGGTGTCCGCTCTGATCGACGCGATGTTCTACGGACTCACGACGCCGGAGGCGCGGGCCATCGAGACGCTCCGCGCGGCGCTTCCGCGCGAACACGTCGAATTGGAACGCGAATTTCCCCTCACCGCGGCCGAGTTGGCGTCGTGGAAGCCGAACTGGGACGCGGCATTCCAGCGTGCCTTCGCCGACCTCGACCTCGACCCGGGGAAGGTCCGCCAGATGGCTGCGCTGATTCCGGGGGCGATGCGTGGGCTCATCTCCGAGCACACATTGGGTACCTACGGCAACCTTGATGACGCTCGTGAGGGAATGTCAGGCGCAATCGTCGCCTACCTGTCAGAGTGACGCTGTGTCATCGCTACGTTCGGGGTTTCGTGCTGCCCACGTCCGCCTGCTCGCTGCATCGACAGTCGTCTTCGCGATACTCACGGGTGCAATCGTCGGGGGATCTGCGTCTGCAGCGCCACGGACACACGGTTCGACGGCTCCCGCGCCGGCCCCCGCGACCGGACTCGGCCCGGTAGGAACGTCACTGATGCACGGCGACCTCTGGTCGTCGGACTCGACTCCGTTCGCAGGACCGGGTCGGACGGCGCATCTCGCGGCGTCGTCGATTCCAGGTGGCGCTTGCGCCGCAACGTTTGTGGGACACGACGGCATGCCGGTGTCGCTGTGCACACAGTTCGTCGGGACCGCGCCGCTGCAGGTCGCGGTGGCGACGGTGACGCTCTTCGACCCGACGACCGCCGCGCCCATCGCGCGCAAGCAGTTGACCAAGGGCGGACTGCTCGGTGGTGTGTACGGATACCTCGACGACCGCGACCGCGTGGTCGTCGCAGACGGGTCCGGTGCGATTCTGCGTGTGGCACATCGTCATTCGACGCAGGGATGGCAACTCTTCATCGATGACCGCGTTGACCTGAAAGGTCATATCCCCGCAGGCGACGCTGTCACCGCACTCGCTCCCGACTTCGCGGGCCGCGTGTGGTTCGTGACAACGCACGGCGTCGTCGGCACGGTCGACGCCGCGCGGCGCGTGCGGTCGACGCATCTGCCCGCGGGTGAAGATCTCGGAAACGGCCTCTCCGTGCGAGCGTCGGGCGTGTCGGTCATCTCGACGCACGCACTCTACGAGATGCGCGCAGGCGTCGACGGGACACCGGAGGTGGTGTGGCGTCGTGCCTATGACCGAGGCGCGGCACGTCGCCCCGGCCAGTTGACCTGGGGATCGGGCACCACGCCCACCTACTTCGGCCCCGGTGGCGACGGATGGGTTGCCATCGTCGACAACGCCTCCCGACCCCAGTTGATCGTCTACGACAGCAACACCGGCTCGACGGTGTGCCGCATGCCCGCATTCGGCAGGTCCGGACAGGGCACCGAGAACTCGCCGATGGCCTGGGGCAACTCGCTCATCATCCCCAGCACCTACGGCTACCAGTACCCGCCCATGGCTGTCAGCGGTCCGAGCGTGCCTGCCAACGCGCCCTTCGTCGGCGGATCGACACGCATCGACGTGTCCGCAGGGGAGTGCCACCGGGTGTGGGAGAACGGCGACCGCCTCGCTTCGCTGCCCCGACTCTCCCGCGCCGACGGACTCATCCACGGCCTCGGCTACGGGTCCTATCGACCGGGATCGATCCAGCAGGTCGGGCCGATCGACTACATCGCCACCGATTCCGCGACGGGCGTCCGCGTGCGCACGCTGCACGTCGGGAACGGGCCCGTCGACGAGCCACTCGAACTGACCGGCACCATCGCGCCCGACGGCTCGCTCTGGCAGGCGACGGTGAGTCGGATGCTCAAGATCGCGAGGCGTTGAGAACCCGACCGCCCGTCGTCGGGTCCCGGATGCTCGAGATCGCCCGGTGGTGAGAGTGCGACAATCGTCACCATGACCGACCCCGATGAGTCCGACCGCATCCCGACGCAGGCCGAGCTCGATGCCGAGGACCTGGCTGCGATCGAGCGTCGGTCGAAGGACAAGGACGAGGCGGTGGTCTACCCGTCGCGGCCGACCGATCCGGGTCCGGCGCCGCGCGCGCTGACCGTACACGCGCGCGTGGCGTTCTGGGGTGCGGCGGCCGCTGGGCTGGTCGCGTTCGTCTACGGCTTCGTCAACGTGGGGACGATCAGAGGACTGCTGAGAGACCGGCTGCACGAGGGACTCGCAGCCGATCCGCGCAACGCGGCACCGGCCGACCGCATCGACCCGATGGCGAACTTCTTTCCGCCGTTCATGCTGATCATGATCGTCGTCCTCCTCGCGATCGAGTACGCGCTGCTGGTCTCCGCGGCCACGCATCACAGTCGCAACTGTCGCAACTTCTACCTCGCGGCGGTCGTCGTCAACCTGCTCTGTATCCCGATCGGGATCGACCTACTGTTCCGCTATCCGGAGGTGTGGTCGGCTCTGCCGGTCATCGGGTGGATTCAGTTCGCACTCCTGGCGATCTCCGCGCTCTGCACGATGCAGAAGTCGGTGAACCGCTGGCTCCCGCAGTCGACGCGGATGCGTCCGATGCGGATGGTGAAGGGGCGCTAGTACAGCACGAGTCTCCATGAACCGACCCAGAGTGGTGTGCACCGCCTGCGGACTCGACGGTCGGCGCAGGCGGCACACGGGCGCAGCACTATTCGTGCTTCCACTCGAGCCGTTATGCGAAGAACAGCGAACCGAAGGTGATGGTTGTGCTCGTCGCGAGAAGCGTGAGAATGACGATCCCGGATCTGGCTGCCGCGATCAGTGGGGCCGGCTCGTCGGTTCCGCCCGCGGTGACAGTGGCGGGGACATGACCTGGATCGGCGGTCGTCGTGCTCTGCGACATGAGTCTCTCCTCACTCGAATGTCGTCACGAACCCGGCGCCGCGATGAACTGCTGCTGACGCTACGGACCGCTTTGGCGCGGTGACCAGGGCAGCGGCGGTACTGACACCGCACAGCAACCCCTGGTCACGAGAAGATCACGGCGGGTGTGTCGGGGCTGGCGGCGACGATGACTTTCGCCTAATACGTAAATGAATGGTTAGCTGAGAAGATGGCGCGCCTTTCTCGACGATCCACCTACCACTCGTCGGTGTTGGCTGCCGACGATCTGTCGATGGAGGTGGTCATGCAGTTCGCGCCGGTTCGCCGTCTGTCGGACGGTGCGCTCGCCGCTGTCGAATTGCAGGTTCGAGGTCTGGCCGGAAGCGCGATGGGCACAGCGGAGGCACTGCGCCGAGCCGCACGCCTGATGGAGCAGAAGGCGCCACTCGACAAGCAGAAGATGGTGTTCGCCGGCTCCCCGCAGTCCGCGGAACTCGCCGAGATCCTCCCGGTGCTCGTCACCGTCGACATGGACTCCATCCCGCAGCACGAACTCGACGCGTTGCTGACACCGGCAACCCTGCAGCGCCTGGTCTTCTCGGTATCGCCCGCGCAGCTCCTGCACCGCCCGCACGAGACACTGGGTGCCGTGAGAGAGGCACGCAGCCGTGGACGGGTGATCTGCGTCGACGGCGTAGGTGTTGACCCGCATGCGATTTCGGTGCTCCCGCTCATCGAGCCAGACGTGATCATCACCGGACCAGAGCTGCTGTCGGTTGCCACCGAACCCGACATGGCCGAGGTCGCACATGCGCTCGCCGCGCACGTCGAACGCAGCAATGCCGTCGTCGTCGCAGAGGGAATCCACGACGAGCGGTCGCGCTCGGCAGCGAGGACCATCGGTGCGAACTACGGGACCGGACGGCTCTACCCGGCTGTCGCCAACCCGTCGGAGCTCCCGGCCGACGAGGTGGTGCCGTTCCCCGAGGTGCCGGTGTGGTCGAGCCCCGCGTCGTCGGCCGACACCCCGTATGCGCTGGCGTCCGTCATGCAGGAGCCGCGCCGCGGAACCAAGCGACTGCTCGTCGAGATGAGTAAAGCGCTCGAAGCTCAGGCCGCCGCCGCGGGACAGGCGATGATCGTCGTCGGCACGTTCCAGCATGCGCAGCACTTCACCGACACCACGTCACAGCGGTGGCGCGATCTCGCAGACGTCACGGGCTTTGCCGGTGTCTACGGCGTCGGACTGTCACACATGGTCGACGGCAACGTCAGGCATGCACCGCTCGACGCCGACGACGATCTCGTCAACGAGTGGACGGTCGCGATACTCGGGCCTCACTTCGCCGCGTTGCTCTCGGCACGCGATCAGCACGACGACGGTCCCGACCTCGAGCGCACCTTCGACTTCGTGCAGTCATTCGACCGGCTCACCGTGACGCAGGCGGTCCACAGCGTGCTGTCTCGCTTCAGCTGACTCCGGCGAGTTGCGTGGGATCCAGAGGTGCAAAAGTGTACCTCCAGGCCCCACGCAACGTAGAACCTTCATGTCCTAGGACAGGCACGCAACCTCTTTGGTGAACTCCGCCTCGTCGATGCGAGTGCTCCGACCGTCTGCGATCACCACGTCGCCGTCGACCATCACGACGTCGACGATCGAGCGTGACCCGGTGGTCAGGAGCGACGCTCCGGGATCGCGGACCGGCAACGTCGCGTAGTCGCGGTCGAACCGGACCAGGGTGAGGTCGGCGGGTGCGCCAACGCTCACGCCGCCGATCACCTCGGGCAGACCGAGCGCCACATTCGCTCCGCCACAAGCGATGTCGAGCATCGTCTCGAAACCCATGAGATCGGCGCGCTTGTGTGCCGCGCGTTGTAGATACGCTCCGATACGGAACGTCTCGAGCATGTCCTGTGTGTCATTGCTCGCCGCGCCGTCGACACCGAGTCCGACGTCGACTCCGCGGTCGAGCATCGCGGGGATCGGCGCGATACCGCTACCGAGCCGCATATTCGACAACGGGTTGTGCGACACCGCAACTCCGCGTTCGGCGAGGATCGACTGTCCGACATCGTCGAGTTCGACGCAGTGCACCGCGAGCAGCCTGTTCCACAGGAAGTAGTTGGAGTCGAGGTACTCGACCGCGCCGAGTCCCGCGTGCTCGAGACACATCACATCATCGGTAGGTGTTTCGAGTAGGTGGATCATCACCGACATGTCGCGTTCCTGAGCGAACTCGCGCAGTGTGACCATCCCCGACTCGGTGACCGATCGCGGATTCGGAATGGCAAGTGCCACACTGATCGTCGACTCTGCAGTCTGCTCGCGCAGGTGCTCGACATGGTCGAGCACCTCGTCGAGCGGCTGCATCAGTCGCGGCTCGAATCCCCACTTGCGCGTGGCATCGGGCCGATCGGCGACGCCGCGGCCGAGAACCGCGCGAATCCCGGTGTCGCGCAAAGCCTGGATCACTGCGCCGTGGACCTCGGTGGACGGGTGAGGCCACATGTGCTCGACGACGGTCGTGGTGCCCGACCGCAGCATCTCCAGACTTGCCGCAACGGCCGCCGTGTATGCACGCTCGGGTGTGATGGCGACCGACTCCTCGCCGACCGCAAGCAACCACTCGAGCAGTGGTGTGCACTCGGCGATGCCGCGCATCAGTGACTGCTGCAGATGGGTGTGCGTGTTGACGAAACCGGGGATCAGATAGCCGCCGGTCGAAATTGATTCAGCCGCAGCAGTTGTCGACGAAGCGTGGGGTGAGATCGATTCGACGACCCCGCCGACCACGCGAACATCCTGATGCTCGAGCCAGATGCCGCCCGTGTACACGGCGACGTCGGAGAACACAGAGCTCGACTGTTCTCCCGCGACCACAGTGTCGCTCATTTGGCGAAGTTCGCGGCGATGCGCTGAGCGATGTAGTCGCCGCCGGTGATCGCCGGGTACTTGCCCGCGGCGCTCTCGATCAGGGCATCGGTGTTGGCCTGCGCGAAATAGGCGATGGTGTAACGCGGGCCGGTGTATTCGCCACGACGCGGTGCGCGCACACGATGGAAGTTCGACGGGAGCTTGTCGTCGGACCAGCGCATCAACATGTCGCCGATATTGCAGGTGATCGCCTCGTCGGATGGTTCGACGGGAGTCCACGCCTGGGTGGAGGCCTCGGCACCCGGAAGCACCTGGAGGCCGCCCTGGCCCGCACGCTGGAACAGCAGCGTCAAGGCGTCGAAGTCGGTGTGAGCGCCTGCGCGCCAGACGTTCGGCTCGTCGAGCATGGCGTCGGGGAAGGCGTAGTAGTGCAGCAGGCGAAGTGTGCTCTGGTAAGTCTCGGTGCTGGGATCGTGTGCGCGAGTGAAGAATTCACGGTCGAATCCGAGCTTCTCCGCGAAGCAGCCGAGGATGTCCATCGCGAGTTTCCAGCACTTGTGCTCGAAATCGAGGAGCGTTGCCCGGAATCCGGCGAGCTCCTCTTCGGAAGGCCACAGACCATCCATGCGGGGGAGGGTGAGCTGGTAGGACTCCTTCTGATCCGGCGTGCCGACCGACGGGCGGACCTGACTGGAGAACTCCCACCCGGCGTTCTGGCCCTTCTTGAGGGGGAACTGCTCCTTGACGTCGCGAGGTAGCTCGAAGAACTTGGCCGACATCTCGAAGGCGTGGTTGACCTCTGCCATGTCGATGCCGTGATCGACGATCTGGAAGAAGCCGATATCGGTTGCGGCGGACCAGAGTTCGTCGGCGATCTGGGCGCGACGCTGCTCGAAGTCGGCAAGGCTGATGCGGCGGACCTCGCGGTCGGTGGTCTCGGTGCCCACACCGCCCATCTGCGCTTCGCGATTGAGTTCGGTCATCGCGTACGAGTCAGCGGAGGCGGTAGCCGGAGTGGTGGTGTTGCTCATGGGTGTGTTCTCTCTTCACGAATGAGATCGCGTGCGCTTTTCGACGCGGGACCCGAGAGAAGGGCCGCCACGGACGCGAACATCGGGACTCTTCCCCGTTGCTACACGTGATCTCGTAAGAATGACGATACGACAGGCGGAGCGGCTGCGCCACTCGAGAGTCCGGCGACGGGCGAGGTCAGACGACCGGGAGTCGGAGGGTCTGCTCGGGGCCCGCATCGATCGACACCGGGGTCGGGCGCATACCGCCGCGGTAGTTCGTCGATCCTCCGGAGACCACGAGCCGTAGCCGGTGGCCGGGGCCGAAGCGATGGACGACTGCGGGAAGCGTGATGGTCACCGGGTGGTTGGGATTCGAAATCCGCACCGGAGCAACGAGATTGCCGACTGTTGTTGATACTCCCGCCGCATCGACGTCGACAAGCCTGGTGAACAGCACGAGTTGGTCGGCGAGAGCCGCGCTATTCGTCTTCGGTGCTCGCACACGCAACTGCAGCGTCGGTGCTCCGACTACATCGATGGCGGCAGGCAGCGGAGCGGTGTCCCACTGTGCGAAGGTGCCCGCGACGTCGCGCTCGGGAGCGCTGATCAGTCCGAGTGCGTCGGGTTTGTCGTGTGAGGTCGGCAGTCCTGCGGGTGGCGTGGTCAGCCGTGCGGTGCCTCGACGCGGCGTCGACGAGGAGGGCACCAGGCCGTTCACCCCGGAGAGGGCGAACTCCTCGCGGTTGCCTACGTCGACAGTTGTGGCCGTCGCATAGGCGGGGGTCGCAATGCCGCGATAGTCGATCCAGTTGCGGAAGTAGGCAAAGGCGGGGCCGGTGCCGGTACCGGTTCCCTTCAGATAGTGGTCGAGCCACGCCGTGGCGCGATGCATGACGTACTGGCCATCGGGATCGGGCTTGTCGGACGAGAGGTCGCCGGGAGCGGGCGATCCCGAGTGTCCGCCGGAGAACCAGATCATCGACGTGGGGACGCCTCTCGCCGACAGTCCGCGGTGGGTGGCCAGTGCTTCTCGGAGAGTGAACAGGGTGTCCTGTTCGCCCTGCACGAGCAGTGTGGGGATTGTGATGCGATCGAGGAACGAGGCGACCGAGCCCCGTCGGAATTCATCAAGGATCGACGGGTCGACCGTTCCGGTCGTGGCCGATTGGACAAGCGCGTCGCACACTGCCGCAGGAAAGTCGGGGCAGCCTGCAAGTCGTTGCGGGTCGACAGCCGCGTGCTGGACACCGGAGACGAGTCCTCCGGCGACCAGGGTGGCGCTCCAGTTGAGCTTGACCGCACCCTGTGTCGGCGTACTGACACCGACCGTTTGGCCGGTGTTGTTGGGCGACAACGAATACGACAGGTCGTTCCAGGTCGCCATCGGCACGATCGTGTCGATCCTCGGATCGACCGAGGCGGCGGCGAACTGGATGTGGCCGCCGTAGGAGCCGCCGATCATTCCGACGCGCGGATCGTGGGAGCTGTGGGCGCCCCGATGGTCGACGCTGTCGCGTTGGACGACGTCGAGTACGGGTGCGGGCGTCGTGTGTGCGGCGTCGCGGAAGGCGATGCCGTTCGTGCCGCCGAGATAGCTGACGAGTCGCGACGCGGCGTCGCCGTCCGGGGTCGGACTGTCGAACGTGACGCGGCAACCCGATCCGCCGAACCCGAGTCCGGAGTAGGCGAGTACGACGTAACCGCGCGCGGCGAACATGCGTGCCAGCGGTGCCTGATCGTCCTTGCTGCCGCTGAAACCGTTGGTCGTCAAGATCGCAGGCGCACGCTTCGCTGACGAAACACCGTGCGGGACATAGAGATCACCGATCACGTCGCAGCGCGGTCCCGAGTTGTGCGTGACGTCGAAATGCAGCGTAGTCACCGTGACGGAGTCGGATGCATGCGCCGGTGGCGCCATGACAGCGCCGACCGCGCCCAGTAGTACGGCAAGCGTGCTGACGACGAGCGAGCGGATGAATCCCCCAAAGAGTCCAGACACCCTGAGAGCATGCCAGTTGCCGTGGGGAATCAGTAATCGTTTCGTCGACTCACTGCACGCATGACCAACGATGGACATGATCTAAAAACTAGACCGAGTCCAATTTAGCTGTTACGATGATGCTCATGCAGGATCGACAGGCCCTCGGACGACAGCTCCGTGACGCGGGGATGCGGGTCACCGCCCCCCGTCTCGCGGTGCTCGAGGTCTTGGCCGCGCATCCGCATTCGACGGCCGACTTCGTCGCCCGCGGAGTGCGGGAGCAGCTCGGGGGCGTGTCGAAGCAGACCGTCTACGACGTGCTGCGTTCATGTACGGAGAGCGGATTGCTCCGTAGCATCGAGCCTGCAGGTTCTGCGGTGCGCTATGAGACACGCACCGCAGACAATCACCACCACCTCGTCTGTCGTACATGTGGCGAGATTGTCGACATCGATTGCGTCGTCGGACAGGCTCCCTGTCTGGTTCCCGACGATGACCACGGCTACACGATCGACGAGGCCGAGGTGACGTTCTGGGGGCAGTGCCCGCGCTGTCGCGCAGCCGCGTCGAACTCCACACCGTCGATTCCGAAACCTGTTTGATTCCAACCCTTTACGAAAGCGTTTTCAGCCGCCGTGGCCCGCCCGCCACAGCGGAAGCAGGGAGCGAGGCGACGCCGCCGTCGCTCGCGAACCGACCTCAGTGCGAACAGCCCCGTCCACGAAGGAGATTCGGAGATGACACCACGCACCACCACGAACAGTGTCAGCGAGCCTGTGCTATCGCGGGTGTTCGAGTACTGGCGCAACGTCGACGAGGATCTGGGCAAGAAGGTCGAATCGGGCGTCCGAGCAGGACTCTGAGACTGAAATCTCGCTGAACATGTGCGATCTCGGAACAGCACGTTCGCGAGAGCTGTTGTAAGACAAAGAAGTACCACATCTCAGGCAGTCTCCATCTAGACAGCAGTATCCATCTGTACAGCAGTATCCATTCACGTAGCAGTGTCCATTCACAGAGGAGAACACACATGGCCATCGAACCCGCTTACACCATTTCGTCCACGGCGACCGGCGGCGGCCGCGACGGCGAGGTCGTATCCGCCAGCGGACAGATCGATCTGGACCTGCGCCCACCGAAGGAACTCGGTGGCAGCGGAGAAGGCAGCAACCCCGAGGAACTCTTCTCGGCGGGCTATGCGGCCTGCTTCCTCGGAGCACTGCGTGCGACCTCCAAGAACGCGGGCTCGCCGGTTCCCGACGACTCGACGGTCACCGTCACCATCGGCATCGGCAAGGACCCGGCCGACGGCGGGTTCGGACTCGTCGCCGACATCGAGACCTACATCCCCGGCGTCGACGAAGCCAAGGCGAAGGAACTCGCCGAGGGCGCGCACGCTTTCTGCCCCTACTCGAAGGCGACAAAGGGCAACATCGCCCACAACCTGACGGTTCGCGTCTGAGCAACTGACGCGTCCGTTGCGAGCCCGGCGCCACAGCCCGGCGCCGGGCACACCACAAGTCCGCCTACCGGCGGCAGTGCGAAAGTCCGCCCACCCGGCGGCAGCATTCAAGTCCGCCTACGGGCGGCAGCGAAAGAGAAGGAGTCACACAATGACGAACACTCCGATCACGAGCACCCTGACCGATGAGCAGAAGACCATCACCGGCAACGCGCTGCAGCAGACCCTTGTCGATCTGATCGATCTGTCTCTGGTAGCCAAGCAGGCTCACTGGAACGTCGTCGGACGGAACTTCCGTTCGGTCCACCTCGAGCTCGACGAGCTGGTCACGGTGAGCCGCGAGTTCACCGATCAGGCCGCCGAACGTGCGACCGCGATCGGCGTCTCGCCCGACGGTCGGGCCGAGACCGTCGCCAAGACGGCGGGCACCACCGGATTCGGCGACGGTTGGACGTCCGACACCGAGGTCATCGCGTCGATCGTCGAGAACCTCAAGGCTGTGATCGCCGGTCTGCGTACGCGGATCGACGAGACGGAAGAGGCCGATCCGGTCACCCAGGATCTGCTGATCTCGTTCGCCGCGAAGCTGGAGCAACTCCACTGGATGTGGCAAGCGCAGATCGCGTGAGACGACCGCGCTGTAGCGTCTAGTGCGTGAATGATCTGGGGGTCATGGTCGGCCTTGGGCTCGTTGCAGCCACGGTCGCGACCATCGCATATGTCCGAACCCGCGAGCGCGAAGCCGATCGACTGGCTCGCGCCGCGGGTTTGGCGCGTGAACTGCGTGAGCTCGCCGACGGCGATCCGGTCCGTCTCGCGGCCGTCGAGGAGTATGAGGTCACGCTGTATCAGCGGCTGTTCTACTCATCGATCGTGACGCCGCGTCTGCGCGGCGCGGCGTGGGCCCTTCTCGCTGCCGTGCTCAGCGCGGTCGGAGCCGTCGCATCGCGCGGAGACGGAGTGGTGCTCGGCGCGGTACACATCGCCGCTGTGGTGCTGGCGGCATTTTTCGGTATTGCCGCGATCGTCTACGGCGTACTCGCGCTGGTCCACGTCGCCACCACCCCGCGCGTCTCCTTCAGTGAGTCATACGACGACGCGCCGACAGGTGATGACTTGGTTGTCACCGAGACTGCCTCGACAACTCTTGAAAAAGCATCGACTCGTGAAAAGGCGTCGACTCCTGACACGGCGTCGAAGAGCGACGACTAGCTAGCCGGCCTGTTGGGCGGCGAAGCGTCGACGGTAGGTCGCGGGTGAGACGCCGACCGCTGATGCGAAGTGGTGACGCAGCAGCGTCGCCGACCCGAATCCCGCCTGCGTGGCGATCTGTTCCATCGGCAGCGACGTGGTCTCCAGTAGCCGACGCGCGTGCGCAACGCGCTGTTCGGTGAGCCATTTGTGCGGGGATACGCCCACCTCGTCGCCGAAGCGTCTGGCGAAGGTCCGCGGCGACATGTGCATGCGGGCGGCCATCTCATCGACCCGGACCTCGCGGTCGAGGTTCTCGACGAGCCAGTCGAGCATCTCGGCGAAGCCCTTCGAGCCGCACTCGGGGATCGGGGTGTCGACGAACTGTCGTTGACCGCCGTCGCGATGCGGTGGAACCACCATGCGTCGCGCGATCAGATTGGCTGCCTCGTGCCCGATTTCTTCGCGGACGAGATGCAGCGCGGCGTCGATGCCCGCCGCGGTGCCGGCACTGGTGGTGACCGGACCGTCGTCGACGAACAGTACGTCGGTGTCGACGCGGGCCGCCGGATACATGCGCGCGAGTTTCTCGCCGTAGGCCCAGTGGGTGGTGCAGCGGCGGCCGTCGAGTAGTCCGGCAGCCGCCGCGACGAAAGCGCCCGAGCACACTGTCAGGACCCGCCCGCCGTTGTCGACGACAGCGCGCACGGTGTCGAGGACCTCCTCGGGGTACTCGCCACTCGTGCTGCCGCCCGGGATTGCGACGAGGTCGACGTCGCGCGCGGCGTCGAGTCCATGCGTTGCGACGATGCTCGCGCCGTTGCCGATACTGAGCGGCTGGGAGGGGTCAGGTGCGCAGATGCGGAAGTCGAATGGCGGGCCTCCGTAACCCGTGCGATCGAGGCCGAACACCTCGTTGAGCACGCCGAATTCAAAGAGTGCGACGTTGCCGTGCAGGATCGCTGCCACCTTGTTGAGCACGTACCCAGTATGGCAGCAAATTGTCGAACGTTGGCTTTAGTGCCACTGGTGGCGGAATTTGAGCGGGCAGATAATTTCTGACATGACATTCTCAGACGCTCTCCTCCTGGTCCTTCTCGTCCTGGTCTTTGTGGTTCCGGTCATCTACGCGGTCATCCGCGTGCACTGGGACCGCGAGCTGCCTGCCATACCGTTCGGCTTCGATCACTCCGACGGACACGGCGACTGGGCGCGCGGCTCGGTGACACCGTCGGCCGACGCTGACGCGCAACGCATCGCCGACGAGTTGTCGGTGCTGCGGCTGCATCGGCGCGACTCCGCGTGACGAACCGGATGGGATCGGGCAGGCACGGGGTTGTTACGTTGGTAAGGCACGTCGGCACGGGTCGTAGGCAATCGCGAGGGGAGTGACGCATCGGTGGTCTCACGCGGACGAGCCGTCGCCCTCCTGGCGGCACTCGTCGTGATCGCGCTCCTCACTGCCGCATCGACGGTCCCGCGTATCTCCGACGTCGCGATCTTCGCCACCCCGGCGATCGGGCCGCAGGTTGTCGATGTGCCGGGCACTCCCGCAATTTCATTGAGCAGCAAGCTATTTCGCAGTTCTGGTGACGCCATCGTGGTCACCGACTCCGCTACCGGCGAGGACTGGAAACAGATCTCCGAGACCGCAGCGACAAAGCATGTCCCGGTCTTCGCGGCGCGCCCGGCGACCAGCTCAGGCGTCGAAGCCGAGTTGCGTCGACTCGGCACACGGTCGGTGTGGGTCGTCGGCGCCGGCGACACAGGCCTTCACCCGACAGCGCAACTCTCGACGACGCAATTCTCGACAGCGCACGCCGACGAACTCACCCGGTTGCGTGGCAACCCGGCCCCCGGCGGTCCGAGGCCGGTCGTCTTTGCAGCGGGGCCGCTCGACCCCGACCTGGCCGCCACCGCGGCGGCAGGCGGAACACGACTCGTCGACGTCGCAGTGCCGGACCCGCGCGCGAGTAGCGAGTCGGTGCGGGCACTGCGCGAAGCACGCGGCACGGTTCCCGTGATCGCTCTGGGACGGGCGTTCGGCGACACCCCGACGTTCGCCAGGAACGTCGAGCAGGCGGTCACCGTGCCGGAGATCCCGGGCGGCGGGCAACTCGTGGCATCCGGAAGGCGCATGGTGGCGCTATACGGTTCTCCCGGCGCGCCGTCGCTCGGACCACTCGGCCGCCAGGACCTTGCTGCGACGATCGCGCGGGTCAAGGGCATCGCGGCGCAATACCAACGGGTGAGCCGCGAACTGGTGGTGCCTGCCTTCGAGATCATCGTGACGGTCGCGTCGGCGTCGCCGGGCGACGGCGGCGCGTACACCTCGATGATCGATCCCGCGCAGATTCGACCGTGGGTCGAGGCCGCGGGCAGGGCAGGCGTCTACGTCACGTTGGACCTGCAGCCCGGACGGATGAACTTCTTGACCCAGGCCAAGCGCTACGCAGATCTACTGGCGATGCCGCATGTCGGACTCGCGCTCGACCCCGAATGGCGGCTCAAGCCCGACCAGGTGCACCTCACCCAGATCGGTTCGGTCGGAGCCGCAGAGGTCAACGCGACGTCGGACTGGCTCGCCCGGCTGACGCGTGAGCGTCGGTTGCCGCAGAAGTTGTTCGTGCTGCACGAGTTCGATACCGACATGCTCGCGAATCGTCGACAGATCGTGACGACACGACCGGAGCTGCAGACTGTCATCCATGCCGACGGACACGGGATCCCCTCGGTCAAGATGAACACATGGCGGCGAATTCTGGTCGATCTGCCGCCGAACGTCGTGATGGGGTGGAAGAACTTCTATACCGAGGACACACCGATGCTCACTCCTGCGCAGACGATGAATGTGGAGCCAAGTCCATTCTTCGTCTCGTTCCAGTAGGCCGCCGAATCGCAACCGTTGCTTTCGTGACGCGATGGCTCACTTTTTGTGTCGGATTCGAGGGGTCCTGATCTCCTCGAAGCTGAGTGGGTTACGTTGAACATGAAAGTGAGCAGTGGACATTAGACCTCTGAGCCCGCGCTGGGTCGGTGGGCGTTCGGCTGTGGCTCCGTAGAGTCTCGGCCGCTTTGTCGTGCGCTCAATTCCGCTGCCGAATGGGCTCTTCCTGATTCAGAGTGCGTGTAGGCGTTCTGCCAGGCCGCCGGAGTGGATGAGTGACCGCAAGATGTAGTGGTTGAGGTTACGGAAGCCGAGCGCGATCCCGCGTAGGTGTTCCAGGCGCCCGTTGATCGCTTCAACGGGCCCGTTGGAGGCACCGGTGTCGAAGTAGGCCAGGATCTCGGTCCGTCGAGCCCACAGCGAGCGGCCGAGTTGGGCGAGTTCGGCGAGTTCTTTCGGCACGCCGGTATGGATGCGTTTGAGCAGCTTGTACATCGCGATCTTCCCGTCACGCTTGTGCGGCTGGTCGTAGGCGTCGATCAGGTCCTGATAGACGGCGTAGGTGACCGCGACCGCCAGATGTTCCTCACGCGCTTCGAGGCCGTTGGTGATGCGGGTCTTCTGCTTGTCGGTCAACAAGCCGATTCGGGTGAGCAGGGGGCGGCGGATTCCGTAGAGCGGGTCCCCGGTGCGGCCGCGGTGTCCGCACGTATCCTGTTGCACGCGTTGACGACACACGGTGAGTTTGTCGGCGGCCAAGTGCACCACATGAAACGGATCCATCACCGCACGCGCCTTGTCCAGGGTTTCAGCGGTCGCGGTGCGATACCCGGAGAGCCGTGGGGGTGTCAGATGGTCTGTGTAAGTCCAGTGCTCATCAGTGAGAGGAAGATCTATGAGCATGGCGTTAGACGACAAGCAGCAGGGCCACGACGATCATCAGTTGCCTGAGCTGGCCGAGCCACGTTCGACTGCGGAGGTGGCCGAGGCGTTGGCGGCTTCGGGCATGGTCGATGAGTTGTTGGCCCAGATCGATACCGGGCAGGTTCAGATCACCGGGGACGGTGGCCTAATTCCGGGTCTGATCAAACTCGCCCTCGAACGTGGGCTGAAA
>NZ_LZMO01000278.1:0-2101 GCF_001665715.1 Gordonia sp. 852002-10350_SCH5691597 | reverse complement strand
GTGTCGGCGCATCGACCACGACGCCGGCACCGCAGACGTCCACCCGCGTGGACGAATGACCGAGAACCGAGGAGAAGCACTGTGAACACCTCATCGACGACCACCTCGCCGTCAACCGCCACCTCGTCGACAGTCGTCGACAACACGCTCGAGACCGCGTTGGCCGAGGTCAGCCGGATCCAGCAGGAGAACTGGCCCGTCGACGTACCGCGGACCGTCGAATCCTCGGTCGAGGCGCAGGGCATCGTCGGTTACCTGCGGCACTGGGCACGTGAGACCCCAGCCGCAGTGGCGATCGCCTTCTATGGCAGCGAGATCACCTATGCCGAATACGACGCACTGTCCGACAGCGTCGCCGGCTGGCTACGCGCACAGGGGATCGGCGTCGGCGACAGCGTCGGCCTGTACCTGGGAAACTGTCCGCAGTTCCACATCGCGATGCTGGCGATACTGAAACTCGGTGCCGTTCATGTGCCCGTGAACCCGATGCTGCGCGAGCACGAACTCGCTCATGAACTCGCCGACGCCGAGGTGAGCGTGGTGATCACCCAGCCAACGCTCGCCGCCCTCGTCGAGACGGTTCGTGATCGCACGCAGGTGCGCGTCATCGCGACAACAGATCTCTCCGACATGCTGCTCGCGGACAGCCCCGCCGCACCGTTCGAGCGGACCGGGGAGTCAACGGACTGGGCTCGGATCGTCGGGACGCCCGCGCCTACCGACTTTCCACCGGTCGACCCGGATCGTCTTGCCGCGCTGAACTATACGGGCGGGACGACCGGAATGCCCAAGGGATGCCGGCACACTCAGGGGCACATGCTCTACACCGCGGTCACGGCGACTGCGGCGCATGGCCGTCGGGTCGGGGCTGTACATGGTGCGTCGCTGGTCTTCATGCCGGTGTTCTGGATCGCCGGGGAGGACACCGGAATCCTGGTCCCACTGGTGAACGGCGACACCGTCGTCTTGCTGACGCGATGGGATGCGGGCGTCGTACTCGACGGCATCGAGAACTATCGCGTGGATTCGATGATCGGCACCGTCGACAACTACATCGAATTGATGGAGCGCGAAGACTTCTCGACGCACGACCTCACCTCGTTGACCAATCCGCTCGCAGTGTCTTTTGTGTCGAAACTCGACTCGACGGTCCGCGCTCGCTGGCGTGAGGCGACGGGGAACACGTTGCGCGAAGGCAGCTACGGGATGACCGAAACGCACACCGCGGACACCATCACACTCGGCTACTCCGCCGGAGACTACGACCTGTTGGGCGACCCGGTGTTCTGCGGGGTACCCGTTCCCGGCACGGACATCCTGATCGTCGACGCCGACGGCAATCCGGTCCCGATTGGCAGCGAGGGCCAGATCATCGTGCGCAGTCCGTCGGTGATGGTCGGCTACCATCGCAATCCCGAGGCGACCGCCGACGCCTTGCGCGACGGTTGGCTCCAGACAGGCGATTTCGGCAAGTTCAGTGAGCGCGGAGCGCTGCATTACCTGGCGCGCAACAAGGAGATGATCAAGACCAACGGCATGAGCGTCTTCCCGTCGGAGGTCGAGTCCCTGCTGATGCTTCATCCGGCCGTCGACAAAGCTGCGGTGGTACCCAAACCGGATCGACGACGAGGTCAGATCGCCTTCGCCTTCGTGCAACTGCGCGACGGCGAAGAGTTCTCGGCCGACGACATCATCGCCTGGGCGCGACAGAACATGGCAGGTTACAAGGTGCCGGAGATCGAGATCATCGAACAACTTCCGATGACCGCAACGGGCAAGGTACGCAAGGGCGACCTCTTCGCGAAGGTGGGAAAAGCATGAGTTCAGCAACCGTACTCGTCGCCAATCGTGGGGAGATCGCTCTCCGTATCATCCGAACGGCCCGCGAGACCGGGCATCGCGTCGTCGCGGTGTATGCCGCGGACGACGCCGAGGCACCACACGTCAGTGCCGCCGACGAGGCCGTCGCGCTCGAGGGCGTCGGACCGCAGGCGTACCTCGACGTCGACGCGATCATCGACGCCGCGCAGCGCACCGGCGCCACCTTTGTCCATCCCGGATACGGATTCCTCAGTGAGGAGCCACGTTTGGCGCGCGCCTG
>NZ_LZMO01000277.1:0-1223 GCF_001665715.1 Gordonia sp. 852002-10350_SCH5691597 | reverse complement strand
CTCGCCACGTCTTACGGATTCGGTAACGCCAGGTGCGCTCGTACGCTTCACGTTTCGCGATCGCCGCAGCACGTTCCTCGTCCTCCACTCTCATCTGCGCGAGGTAACCGTCAACCACGCCAACGTCATAGCCGCACGAGAGCAGCCATTCACGCTCGGTCGGGATGGGCGCGCGCTCGTCGTCGGGGACGAAGACTTCCTGGTAGCCGTTGCCGGGCCAGCGACGCGCGTCCCATGTGAGAGCGGCGCGCATAGCGACGTCGCGCTCGTAGCCTTTGTCGAGCAGGTATTGCAGGTTCGACCTCGTGGCCTGGTCGATGAGGGCGTCGAGATTCAAGCCGAGGCCGTAAGACTGCCTGTTTCGGAAACGCAATTCCTTCATCGCGTTTAGGTCGGTGATCGTGTAGACGGGTTCGCTGCTCATGGCTGCAATCCGCTCCTGTTGATCGGGAACTCCTCGACACGGAAAGTTCCTGTAGATGGGTCGATTTCAGCCCGCGTGACCCTGACAAACAGTGGGTCAATGTGGACCGAGACGACGCCGTACGGATCGATGCCGAGGCGTCGAATGGCGTTCCACACACTCGATGAGGAAATGGTCCCGTCGTCTTCGGGCTCGTTGTACTCGGGGTCGTAGTTGGGGTGGTTTTTCGTGCTGTCGACGGGGTAGTCAGTCATTGGTTCGCTCCTTGATGGTGATGAGCACGCCGGTTGTTTCGTCGGGTTCTGCGATGCGTTTGGTGGCGCGTAGGTCGATGACGGTTGAGTCGTCGGTGAACCAGACTCCGGTGAGGGCGTCGAGGATTGCGCGTGCCAGTTTGTCGATGTCTGGTCGTTTGGTGGCGGGTGGTGTTGGTTTCCGCTTAGGAGTCGATTTGGGCCGCGGAAGTATGAAAGTGAGGTCGATACCCACGGGACCGTCTGAAAGTCCGGGAGCGTTTGAATGAGCGGCCAATGCGACGCGCTCACGCCACGGCCCCACAGCTTTTGATGACTCGATGAGGATAGCCTTCCCGCCGCGGCGACCCTTGAATGATTTAGATCCCTGGGGGGCCGGGACACCCGGAACGAACACGGACCTCACGGCATCGCCTTCCGGTCGGCGAGCTTGCGTACCGCGGCCATCACCTCGGCGTGAGCGGAGCGAACGCGTCTCTCGGGACAAAACTTCGGAGCGAAATTCGGTTCGCCTTTTCCTGCGCGTTCAGGAACGTAAGAAGAGG
>NZ_LZMO01000276.1:0-14309 GCF_001665715.1 Gordonia sp. 852002-10350_SCH5691597 | reverse complement strand
GGCGCTACACGTTCCTCGATCCGTACCGTGGTGCGCAGCTCGCGTTGGCCGAGGCGTACCGCAACGTGGCGGCGTCGGGCGCAACCCCGCGCGCGGTGACGAACTGCCTCAACTTCGGTTCGCCGGAGGATCCGGCGGTGATGTGGCAGTTCCAGCAGGCCGTGCACGGGCTGGCCGACGGGTGTCGTCAGCTCGGCATCCCGGTCACGGGCGGCAACGTCAGCTTCTACAACCAGACGGGGTCGACGCCGATCCTGCCCACCCCGGTCGTCGGTGTGCTCGGCGTGATCGACGACGTGCATCGTCGTCTCCCCACCGATTTCGGTACCGAACCCGGCGAGACGCTGATCCTGCTCGGTGAGACGCGCGACGAGTTCGACGGCTCGATCTGGGCGGAGGTCGCCTATGACCATCTCGGCGGTGTCCCGCCGGAGGTCGACCTCGACCACGAGAAGCTGCTGGCCGACATCCTGACCGCGGCCTCACGCGACGGCTTGGTCTCCGCCGCGCACGATCTCAGTGAGGGCGGACTGATCCAGGCTGTCGTCGAATCTGCGCTCGCAGGTGAAACCGGTTGCCGCATCCTGCTTCCCGAAGACGCTGATCCGTTTGTGTGGCTGTTCTCCGAATCGTCGGGACGTGTGCTGGTCGCCGTGCCGCGGACCGAGGAGTCGCGGTTCACCTCGATGCTCACCGCCCGACAGATGCCGTGGACGCGCATCGGCGTCGTCGATCAGGGTTCCGACTCGGTGACCGTGCAGGACCAGTTCGAGGTGACGCTCGACGAACTGCGCGCCGTGCACGAGGGCACGCTCCCGAAGCTCTTCGGCTGACGGTTCGGTTGGCATTTGTTCGGTCTGTCGGGTCTTCGAATGGATTCGACGGCCCGTATAGGGCGACTGCGGGTCTCGTCCGTTAGGCTCCACTCGACCAAACTCGAGAGGAATCCCGATGACCAACCCGTATGACCCGCAGGGCGACCCGCAGAAGGACGGCGGATACGGCCAGGCGCCCTACGGTGGCCAGCAATACGGGCAGCCGCAATACGGCCAGCCCCAGTACAACCAACCCCAGTACAACCAGCCCCAGTACGGTGGCCAGCCGCCCTATGGCGGCCAGCCCTACGGGCAGCCCCAATACGGCTATGGACCCGCAGCACCGGAAAACAATCTGGTGTGGGCGATCCTGTGCACCGTGCTCTGCTGCTTGCCGCTGGGCGTCGTGTCCATCGTCAAGGCGACGTCGGTGAACGGTCTGTGGGCGGCGGGCGACTACGCGGGCGCTCAGCAAGCAGCCGATGACGCCAAGAAGTGGGCCATGTGGGGTGCCATTGCCGGCGGTGCCAGCATCGTGATCAGCATCGTCGCCTATGTCATCTTCGCCGTCGTCCTGGTCTCCAGCGTCCCGTCGACCAGCTCCTACTGATCTCAACGGGCCGACCGACCGCGATGACCGACCCCGCGATGACCGACGGTGTGATGACCGACGGTGCCGTGCCGGACACGCGTCCTGTGCATACTCGCATCGAGCATGCGGTTCTCGGGACGGTCGGCGCGGTGTCGCGGCATCGCGTTGCCGGACCGGCCGTGGTTGTCGCCGCGGCGGTTGGCTGTTGCACCGCGATCTGGTTCGCCGATCCCACGACGCCGGGCGGTCCGTTGCCGATGTGTCCGACGAAGGCGCTGCTGCACATCGACTGTCCGGGCTGTGGTTCGCTGCGCGCGATCTACTGTCTGATGCACGGCAATGTCGGAGAAGCGTTGCGGTACAACGCGGTTGGCGTCGTCGCGATCGCCTTGCTCGGCTGGGCGTTCGTCGCCTACTGCGTGGGGTTGTGGCGGGGGCGCCGGGTGCGTAGTTGGCAGCACCTGCGCTTCGCCCCGTTCGCGACGCTGGTCGTTGTCGGTGTGTGGGTGGTGATCCGCAATATCCCCGTCGCGCCGTTCGACGCGTTGCGGGTCTGACACCGGTCGCCGCTAGTCCGACCGCTCGGATTCGGTTGCCTCCGCGACGATGTTCGCCGCGAAGAATCCCTCCGGATCGTCGGTGGTGATCTGGTCGGCACCACGGTCGACGAGCCGCGCGAACCTCGCCACCGATGACGTATCGGCGCGCGCGAGGGTATAGACGTCGACCTCGCGGCGCATCGCGTGAAACGCCGCGATCAGGTCGGCGCCGCGATCGGCGCCGCGCAGCACGAGTTCCTGGTCGAGATAGATCATCTCGGCGCGCGGTGAGTCGCGGCACGCGCTGAAGACGAAGCCGCGGAAATCCCCCGAGCGCAACGTACGGCCGATCGCACCGCGGTGGCATGGGTCGTAGCCCACGTGGATATCCGGCGCGGCGTCGCAGAGAGCCGTGACCGCGTCGGCGTCGCCGCACGAGAGGATCGCGCTGTCGGCGAAGGGTGCGACGGCCCGCGCGAAGACGTCGAGCGCCGCAGCGTCGAGGGCCGCCGCGTCCGCTTTGAAATCGAGTTGCAGCAGGGCGTCGTCGGCGATGTCGACACCGTCGAGCCTGCTCGCGAGGTCTTCGAGGAGCACGACGCCGTCGTCGGTCGGGTTGCCGACGTTGTCGGTCAGACTCAGTCCACGCAGGTATGTCGCCGATGCGCGCGAGACGTCTCCCTGGCCTGTCGTCGAGTGTGCGAGGTCGCGATCGTGCAGGACAGCGAACCCGCGGTCGGCATGGATGAGAAGGTCGACTTCGACGCTCGCACCGACCCGCATCGCTTCGACGATGCGCGACGCGGTGAACGGGGTGTCGGAGGGTCGCCGCCTGGCACGGTGCCACTTGAGCCTGGTTCGACGGCCCGCGTGCGTGACCGCGATCGGAGGCGGGGTGGATGAGGTGGAGTCATCGGAGCTCGACATCGGTGCCGACATTACGCCCGGTAGCGCATTGTCCGAATGCCGTCCACAGATGTGGAACGTGTTCTAGTTTGATGGCATGAGTCTGCGCGTGGTCGAGTGGTCGACCGGAACCGTCGGAAAGCATGCGATCGCCGGAATCGACGCCCACCCCGATCTGGAACTGGTCGGTGTGTGGGTGTCCGATCCGGCGAAGGTCGGTCGAGATGCGGGTGAGCTCGCGGGCCTCGGGCGCGAACTAGGCGTCGTGGCGACGTCGGACGTCGACGAACTGTTGGCGCTCGCGCCCGAGGCCATCGTGCACACCGCGATGACAGACGACCGCGTCGTCGAGTCGATCAACGACCTGACGAGGTTCCTCGACGCGGGCATCAACGTGGTGTCGAGCGGGCCGGTCGTGCTGCAGTTCCCGCACGGCATCCTGCTGGCGTCGATGATCGAACAGGTTGAGGCCGCGGCAGCCCGGACAGGCGCGACGTTGCACGTCAACGGAATCGATCCGGGATTCGCCAACGACGTGCTCCCGCTGTCGATGACGAGCCTCGCGCAACGCATCGACGAGCTCCGCTGCATGGAGATCGCCGACTACTCGACCTACTACCAACCCGTCGTGATGCGCGACCTGTTCGGCTTCGGCCAGCCGATGGACAGCACGCCGATGCTGTTGACTCCGGGTGTGCTGTCGATGGCGTGGGGGAGCGTCGTGCGACAGCTCGCGGCGGGCCTGGGCATCACGCTCGACGAACCGCTTGTCGAACGCGTCGAGAAGGTGGCTGCTGATCGTGATTACTCGACGGTGTCGGTCGAGATTCCGCAGGGCACGTTGGCAGCACTGCGGTTCGAGGTCGCGGGACAGGTCGACGGCACCGACCGGATCGTTCTCGAGCACGTCACCCGCACACATCCCGATCAGTGCCCGCAGTGGCCGAAGCCCGTGGAGGGTGACGGCTCGTACCGCATCGTCGTGTCCGGCGAACCTCAGATGCAGGTGGAGTTCACCCACCACGGCGAGAACGGCGATCACAACGTCTCGGGCATGATCGTGACGGCGATGCGCCTGGTAAATGCGGTGCCCGCCGTGGTCGCGGCGCCCGCAGGGCTTGCCACCGCGCTCGATCTCCCGCTCGTCACCGGGCGTGGCCTCGTGGCGGGCGGCACCTATGCCGTCGCCGGCGAAGCGCGCCGGTAGTTAGTCAGGAAAGCGGCCACGCGTGCACGGGTTCGCCCTCGTGCATCAACGTGACGTAGTCGGCGAGCATGCCGTGCAGCGCCGCGTCGCGACTCTCGCCCGCGGCCTCGCGTGCGGCCACCGCGCGACGTTGCCACACGGCACCCGACTGTCGGGTGATGCAGCGCCCCTCGATCACGGACAGGTAGCGCGAGCGCGCCTTGTCCGACACCCCGAACGAGCGAAGACCCGACTCGGCCAACGGAAGTAGGCGCCGAAGCGTGAGTTCGTCCGGGCGTATCCACCCGACGCTCGGCCAGTACAGCTGACTGTCGAAGCCCGACCGCGCGCCCGCGTGGAGGTTCTCCGCGGCGGCGTCGAACGACATCTGTGACCACAGGGGCAGATCCTGTTCGACGAGTCCACGTACGACGCCGTAGTAGAACGCCGCGTTGGCCATGGTGTCGACGACGGTCGGTCCCGCTGGCAACACCCTGTTCTCGACGCGCAGGTGTGCCTGGCCGTCGACGACGTCGTAGACGGGACGATTCCAGCGGTAGACGGTCCCGTTGTGGAGTCGCAGTTCGTCGAGCGCGGGGATTCCGCCTGCGTCGAGCGTTGCGAGCGGATCCTCGTCGGACGACACGGGTAGCAGCGCCGGGAAGTATCGGGTGTTTTCGTCGAAGAGATCGAAGATGGTGTTGATCCAGCGCTCGCCGAACCACACCCGGGGCCGTACGCCCTGGTTCTTCAACTCGAGCGGGCGGGTGTCGGTTGCCTGCTCGAACACGGGGATGCGGCTCTCGTGCCACAGCGCAGTGTCGGCGAGGAACGGTGCGTTTCCCGCCAAGGCGACCTGCACACCTGAAATCGCCTGTGCGGCATTCCAATGCGAAGCGAAGTCTTCAGGTGCGACCCGCAGATGCAGTTGCAGGGAGGTGCAGGCGGCCTCGGGGAGAATTGAATCCGTTGCGGTGTGCAGACGTTCGGCGTCGTGGTGCTCGTCGAGGGGGACCCCGGTGATGTCGAGCTCGATGTCTTCACCGCGTGCGTCGAAGATCTGTCGATTCAACAGGTCGTAGCGTGGGTTGGCCGAAATCCAGTGGTGTGCAAAGTGTTCGGCGCGCAGTGTGGGCAGCATGCCGATCATCACGAGGTGGCTGTCGGTGGCCGCTGCCCGCTTCTCGGCGCGATTGAGCGAGGTGCGCAGAGCCTGCTCGAGCGAGATGGTGTCGTCGGTGGTGAAGGGGCGGGGCGAGACGTTGATCTCGATGTTGAACTGGCCGAGTTCGGTTTGGTAGTCGGGGTCGGCGATGGCGTCGAGGACCGCGGCGTTGGCCATCGCGGGATTCATCTCGGCGTCGACGAGATTGAGCTCGACCTCCATGCCCAGCAGGGGTTCGGGGGGTGCGCCGTGATCGGTGAACACTCCCTCGGCGAGCATGCGCGCGATCGCCTCGGTGCCGCGCGAGACCTGACGTCGGAAACGGACCCTGTCGGCTCCCGTGAACTTCTGATCCGGCACGTCGGTTCCCATGCGGTCAATGGTGCACGAACCGGGTGCTCGGGCACCGGCCATTCGGTCAACACCCTCGGAGGCGCCGGGATCGGGGTCGACGCGGCGGGTGCATCATTGCGGGATGCCTGCGCGAAAACCGATCGATCCGGCGGCTGCCCGCGCGGCGGTCCTCGCCGTCGCGCCCTGGTTGCGCGACGACACCCTGCCCGCGCCCGCCCGAGCCGAACTCGCCGCCGCGGTGCGGCTGACGGCGCGCACCCTCGAGGACATCGCGCCAGGGAACTCCGTCGAGGTGCGGGTGCCCCCGTTCGTGGCGGTGCAGTGCATCGAGGGGCCGCGGCACACGCGGGGCACACCACCCAACGTGGTCGAGACCGATCCGAGGTCGTGGCTCCTTCTGGCCGTCGGTGACGAGGATTTCGGCGACCTGGTCGCGAGCGGTGCGGTCTCGTCGTCGGGTAGCAGGGCCGACGAGGTGGCCACCTGGATGCCGCTGGTTCGCGTGTAGATGTGCGCGTGCGCTGGCTCACATGTGGAATAACCGCAGGTGCCACGCCGCTGCACAATTGGAAATGAAGGGCTACCGGCACGTAAACTTGCCGGTGGTTACCTTCGTCACGCGAAGCCCGCGCCGCCACGTTTCAGCCCAGGGAGCCCGTCGTATGCCGGATCTTTCGATCACAAGCGCCAACCTGCTGGCTCCTACCCAGCACGCCTGTCCCGCACGGGACGCGATGGACGAACCCGAGAACGAGCCGCGCGAGGAGTGCGGCGTTTTTGGTGTCTGGGCACCGGGCGAAGACGTCGCCAAACTCAGCTATTACGGCCTGTACGCCCTGCAGCACCGCGGCCAAGAGGCTGCGGGTATCGCGGTCGGCGACGGTTCACAGGTGCTGGTCTTCAAGGACCTCGGTCTGGTCAGTCAGGTCTTCGACGAGCAGACGCTCGGAGCGATGGTCGGTCACGTAGCCATCGGCCACTGCCGGTATTCGACGACCGGCTCGACCACCTGGGAGAACTCGCAGCCGATCTTCCGCACCACAGACGCCGGAACCGGAGTTGCCCTGGGGCACAACGGAAACCTCGTCAACACTGCTGATCTGGCAAGTCGCGCCCGTGAGCTGGGAATCGCCAGCGGAGCCGCGACGTCGGATTCCGACATCGTCGGCGCGCTGCTGGCTCACGGCGCTGCCGACAGCAGCATCGAACAGGCCGCGATGGAACTCCTGCCGACGCTGCGCGGTGCGTTCTGCCTGACCTTCATGGACGAGCACACCCTGTACGCGGCCCGCGATCCGCACGGTGTGCGACCGCTGTCGCTCGGCAGGCTCGACAGGGGATGGGTTGTCGCGTCCGAGACCGCGGCGCTCGACATCGTCGGCGCGTCGTTCGTCCGCGACATCGAACCCGGTGAGCTGCTGGCCATCGACGCCGACGGTGTGCGCAGCACCCGCTTCGCAGAGCCGACGCCCCGCGGTTGCGTCTTCGAGTACGTCTACCTCGCCCGTCCGGACAGCGTGATCCACGGGCGGTCGGTCCATTCGACCCGCGTCGAGATCGGTCGACGACTGGCCAGGGAGTTCCCCGCCGACGGCGACCTGGTGATCCCGGTGCCGGAGTCGGGTACGCCCGCAGCGGTCGGCTACGCCCAGGAATCGGGTATCCCCTACGGCCAGGGACTGATGAAGAACGCCTACGTCGGCCGCACGTTCATCCAGCCATCGCAGACCATTCGCCAACTCGGTATCCGCCTCAAGCTCAATCCGCTCAAGGAAGTGATCCGCGGCAAGCGGCTCGTCGTCGTCGACGATTCGATCGTCCGCGGCAACACCCAGCGGGCACTGATCCGGATGCTGCGCGAGGCGGGCGCGGCCGAGATCCACGTACGTATCGCGTCGAGTCCGGTGCGGTGGCCGTGCTTCTACGGCATCGACTTCGCGTCGCCCGCGGAGTTGATCGCCAACGGCATGGAGTCCGAGGAACACATGGTCGAGGGAGTGCGCCAGGCAATCGGCGCCGATTCGCTCGGTTACATCAGCATCGACGAGATGATCGCCGCCACGGATCAGCCGGCGTCGTCGCTGTGCGCGGCCTGCTTCGACGGAAACTATCCCATCGAACTCCCCAAGGAGACGTCGATGGGCAAGGCTGTCCTCGAGCAGATGCTCGCCAGCGCCGCAGGTGACGGCCGCGTCGACCCGCTGACCGTGCCGAACGACAACGCCAGCGCCGTCCTGCGGCCCTGATCCCAGCCTCCGGCGCAACCGCGCCACCGTGAACCCCCTCTCGTGAACTGCTGCCTGTGGCGACGCTCTGCGCGCTCTCCGGTAGCGTGTGATCCGACCATCAGCGATTGCGAACAGGGGTGCGCGCCTACATGTCCGAGAAGGATTCGGTAGCCAACGAACCGAGTACGGGCGACTCGACGCCGACGGATGCCGGAGCGTCGTACGCGGCTGCTGGTGTCGACATCGACGCAGGTGAGCGCGCCGTCGAACTGTTCGCCCCGCATGCAAAACGTGCCACGCGGCCCGAAGTGATGGGTGGATTGGGCGGGTTCGCCGGTCTGTTCGCGCTCAAGGGAAATTACCGTGAGCCGGTCCTCGCTGCGTCGAGCGATGGCGTCGGCACCAAACTCGCGGTCGCCCAGGCCGTCGGAAAGCACGACACCGTCGGACAAGACCTCGTCGCCATGTGCGTCGACGACCTCGTCGTGTGTGGTGCAGAGCCGCTCTTCCTGCAGGACTACATCGCCATCGGCAAGGTGATCCCGGAGGTCGTCGCAGAAATCGTCGCGGGCATCGCCGACGGCTGTGTGGCTGCCGGCTGCGCGCTGCTCGGCGGCGAGACGGCCGAGCACCCAGGGCTCATGCTGCCCGATCATTACGACCTCTCGGCCACCGCTGTCGGCATCGTCGAGGCCGACCAACTGCTGTCGCCGGAACGCGTACGCGCGGGCGACGTCGTGATCGCGATGGGTTCGTCGGGGCTGCACTCGAACGGCTACTCGCTCGCGCGCAAGGTGCTTCTCGAGTGGGGCCACATGGACCTGAGCGGTCATGTGGAGGAGTTCGGGCGCACGCTGGGCGAGGAACTCCTCGAGCCGACCCGCATCTACGCGCGTGACTGCCTTGCACTCGCTGCGGAGACCGACGTGCGGATCTTCGCGCACATCACCGGCGGTGGACTCGCCGAGAACCTCTCACGCGTCATCCCCGACGGCTTGGTCGCCGAGCTGGAACGCGGAACCTGGACGCCCGCACCGATTTTCGCGCTCATCGCGCAGCGTGGCCGCGTCGAGCAGGCCGAGATGGAACGCACATTCAACATGGGTGTCGGGATGGTCGCCATCGTCGCACCCGAGGACACCGACCGTGCGCTGGCCGTGCTGACCGCGCGCCACGTCGACAACTGGGTGTTGGGTTCGATCAAGCGTTCACCGGAACCGAAGAACCACGACGTCCCCAAGGTGACGGTCGTCGGAGAGCACCCTCGCTTTTAAGAAAGTCTGGGAGTAAGCATCGTCGGTGATGCGCACGGCAGTCCCGTGCGCATCACCGACGTGACTAAAAGGTCGTGCGGGTTACCGCAGGAGAAGGGACGCGTCAGGCGCGCTTCCACTCCTCCTCTTCGGCCCACTCGTCCACAGGATTCGGACGGTCTGCCGAATCGTCCGACCCCGACAGCTCGCGTTGCAAGCTGTCGAAGTCGGTGTGGGGAGTGGAGTACTTGAGCTGACGAGCAACCTTCGTCTGCTTTGCTTTCGCCCGGCCGCGGCCCATATGGGACCCCCTCGCACAATGACGGGGCGGCCAAACTAGTGGCGGCCCCGTTCTCTAGGTAGTGAATCTGTCGTGCTGACCAGTCTAGCGCGCCCAAACGGATTCTGTGGATTGCCCTGCCTACGCGCGAGCGAGTTTCTTGGTGGCCTCGCGGCGGACCTTGGGAGCGAGGTCGTCGTCGGCCAGTAACGCACGCAATGAGCCGGCGTCGGTCCCGGTGATCAGGTGACGCACCCGCACACCGTGGTCGGGGCGGAACACGACGCGGATGTCGTCGCCCGCGCCGACCGTGCCCGGGTGGAGAACCCGCAGGTACGTGCCCACGTCTGAGCGGTCGAGGAACCGTTTGATCCACTGGGGTTCGTCAGCCCACGCGGCAAAGGTGCGGCACGGGATGCGGGGAATCGTGGTTTCGAGGAGCAGCCCGTCGTCGCCGATGGCCCACTGTTCGCCGACCAGCGCGTCGGTCACCGGGAGACCGGTCACCCGGAGGTTCTCGCCGAACCAGCCGTAAGGAAGTTCACGCCCGAGCGTCGTCGCCCACTCGTGTGCCTCTGCGTGGTCGTAGGCGTAGACGGCCTGGTCGAGTCCGCCGTGGTGCTTTCTGTCGCAGACGTGATCGGTGATGAGACCCTCGTCGCCGACGGACACCCTGCCGTGCTGCGGACGCTTGTCGATGGCGCTCACGCCGACACGTCCCAGGTCGATGTCGCGCTCGGCGACGCAGACCGCCAGGACGTGCCCGAGAAGCTCCTGCGGCTGCTCGCTCGCCGATGTGCTCATCGGCCGCGCAGCTTGTCGATCGCGGCTCGGCCGGCCTGTACCCGATCGTCGACCCGGATCGAGTCGGGATCGATGCGGGCGGGCAGTCCATCCCCGACCTCGAGCTCGACGTCGGGGCCGATTCCGCTCTTGACCAGGGCAAGGGCGATCGGTCCGAGTTCGAAATGGTCGATGACGGTTCCGACACGCCCGACGGTGCGTCCGCCCGCGGTCACGGTGGCGCCCGGCTCGGGCTTGTCGTCGGCGCTGCCGTCGAGGTGTAGCAGGACGAGTCGTCGGGGTGGCTTGCCGAGATTGTGGACGCGCGCCACGGTCTCCTGGCCGCGATAGCAGCCCTTGTCGAGATGGACGGCGCCGAACTCGTCGGGTCCGCCGATCCAGTTCAGCTCGTGGGGGATCGTTCGTTCGTCGGTGTCGATGCCGAGGCGGGGATGCATGCCCGCGACCCGCAAGGCGTCGAACGCCCAGCTTCCGGCGGCGCGTGCGCCCGCTTCGAGCACCGTGTCCCACCAGCTCACGATCTGCGACTCGGGGACCACCAGGTCGACGACGGGGAGTGCACCGGATGCGTGCGGGCCCTCCGACAGCGGCGGCATGATGCGCCAGAAGCCGAGCGGTTCTTCTTCGTGGTGGGCTTCGGGGAGGTCGCCCGCTGTGTACGGCGCGGCGTCGGGGTCGATCTCGAGCACCTCGGCGATCGGTCCGCGCAGCACGTCGGGGCCGATGAGGGTCAACACCTTCATGTCCGGTCGGGCCGCGGGCGCGACGTCGGACCAGAAGACCATCTTGGTGAGGAAGTCGAGTAGCGGTGTCCCGCGGTCGCCCTCGGTGTCGATCCAGGTGACCTCGTCAACGTCGGTGACGACGAAGTGGTCTTCGATGCGACCGTTGATGTCGAGGGACAGCGACTCGGCGCTGCGTCGATCGGCGAGATGGCTCACGTGCTGGCTGCTGATGTTGTGCAGCCAGGTGAGGCGATCGGAGCCGGGTACCTCGATCACTGCGCGATCGGAGCGGTCGATGATGACGGCACCGCGCACAGCGGCACGCTGTTCGCCGAGAGGATCGCCGTAATGCCACGCGAGCGTCGTCGACGAATCGTCTGAGGGAGAGTGCGGGTCAGCGACCGCGCCCTTGGTGGAATACCTGGTCAAGATCGGGGAGGGCGCCACCTCACTGATTCTACGCAGCGAACGCACTAGCCTCGTGGACTATGTCGCACTCGATCCTGATGACCCTCGACGGTGAGCGCCACGAGCCTGACGAACCGTTCCTGCACGCCGACGACCTTGCCGCGGTGCGGGGCGACGGCATCTTCGAGACGCTGCTCGTGCGCGGGGGACGCGCGCGGTGCGTCGAATTGCACCTCGAACGCCTCACACGCAGTGCTGCGATGCTCGACCTCCCCGAGCCCGACGTCGACGCGTGGCGTGAGCTGATCGACGTCGCGGCCAAGCAGTGGACCGCCGACGCACCGCGCGGTGCCGAGGGCCTTGCGCGGCTGGTCTATTCGCGAGGCCGCGAGAGTGCGGGCGCAGACGGTCCGCCCACGGCGTATCTGACTGTCGGGCGTGTCGCCGATCGGGTGACGGCGGTCCGACGCGACGGTGTCTCGGTTGTCACGCTCGATCGGGGTTATTCGATCGACGCCGCGGCGAGCTCGCCCTGGCAACTCCTCGGTGCGAAGACGCTGAGTTACGCGACCAACATGGCGGCACTGCGGCACGCGGCGGCGCAGGGATTCGACGACGTCATCTATCTCAGCGCCGAGGGTGCGGTGCTCGAGGGGCCGCGTTCCACTGTCGTCGCCGTCTACGACAAGACGTTGGTCACGCCTCCCACCGAGGTCGGCATTCTTCCCGGAACCACGGCGAGAGCCACTTTCGAATTGGCCGAAAAAGAGGGATGGCGCACCGAGACGCGAATTCTGCGGACAGCGGATCTGATAGCCGCGGATTCATTCTGGCTCGTGAGCAGCGTCACCTTGGCTGCGCGAGTGACAGCACTCAACAGATACGTAACGCCCGTGGCGTCGAATACTGAGCAGTTCGCCGATTTGGTGGACCGCGCGATCTGCGATGACTCAGAATAGGCAGGTCGGCTGCTTTGCCTTGTCGATGTTCTCGTCGAGTCGCCGGCGTGAGTGTGAGACACGGCTCATAACTTCATCCTGACGACGGGACCTTTGGCTGCTTGTCCCCAGGATCGGCCCAGCGTAGCGTCGTCGACAACGAGCTACTACGTGGTGTCGTAGCAAGCTCGTGTTTTCGTACCAGGACGCGTCTCCCAGCCCGGGGGCGCGGCTATGAGATTCGAGACGCGATGAACGCTCTGGATTTGTCACGATGGCAGTTCGGAATCACGACTGTCTATCACTTCATTCTTGTTCCGTTGACCATCGGTCTCGCGCCGATGATCGCGATCATGCAAACGGTCTGGTTCAAGACCGGGAATGAGCAGTGGCTGAGGGCCACGAAATTCTTCGGAAAGCTATTCCTGATCAACTTCGCGCTCGGCGTCGCAACCGGCATCGTGCAGGAGTTCCAGTTCGGAATGAACTGGAGCGAATACAGCAGGTACGTCGCCGACGTCTTCGGTGCGCCGCTGGCCCTCGAGGGGCTGATCGCCTTCTTCCTCGAGTCGACGTTCCTCGGGTTGTGGATCTTCGGCTGGAGTCGCCTGCCGCGACCCATTCACCTCGCGACGATCTGGTTGGTCACGATCGGCGTCACCGCGTCGGCGTACTTCATCATCGCCGCGAACTCGTTCATGCAGCATCCGGTCGGCGTCGAGTGGAGCGATGAGCGGAATCGTCCTGCGATGAACAACTTCTGGGCGGTGATCACCAACAACACCACCCTTGCCGCGTTCCCGCACGTGATCGTCGGTGCGTGGCTGACCGCGGCAACATTCGTCGCGGCCATCGGTGCGTGGTGGATGGCCCGGAACATGTGGCGCGCCAAGAAATTGCGCGAGGCCATCGAGACCGGCGACACCTCCGATATGCCCAAGACCACCTCGCCCAGCCAGATCGACGCCACGCCAGAGGATCTGGAACGAGATGCACGACGACTCTGGCGACCGGTCACCCGATTCGCGTGCTGGGTGGCGATCGTCTCGGGAGTGTTGCTGATCATCACCGGCGACTACCAGGCGCAGATCATGTTCAAACAGCAGCCGATGAAGATGGCCGCGGCCGAATCACTGTGTGAGACACAGACGAATGCGGGCTTCTCCGTGCTCTCGATCGGTAGGCAGAACAATTGCGACCACATCGACCACGTGATCGAGATTCCCGGCATGTTGTCGTTCATGGCGACGCATCGCTTCAACCAGACCCTCAAGGGTGTCAACGAGTTGCAGCAGGAGTACACCGAGAAGCTGGCCGGCACCCCGGGTGTGCCGCCGAATCAGAACTTCGCGCCGAACCTGTTCGTCACCTACTGGGGATTCCGCGCGATGATCACGTGGGCTCTCGGCTCGGTCATCGTCGCGTTCGGTGGACTGTGGTTGACGCGGAAGAAGAAGGTGATCAGTTCACGTAAGTTCGGTCTGCTCGCGCTGTGGATGATCCCAACCCCGTTCCTGGCCAATGCATCCGGGTGGATCTTCACGGAGATGGGTCGCCAGCCGTGGGTGGTGGTGCCGAACTGGCAGGACAACCTCGACCCGACGCGAATACACATGCTGGTGCAGAACGGCGTCTCCAATCACACCGCCCCGATCGTCTGGGTGACGCTGATCGGCTTCACCGTCCTCTATGGCGCACTCGGCGTCGTCTGGTTCTTGTTGCAGCGGCGCTACATCATCGAGGGCCCCGGTCCACACGACGACGTGCCGCCGGTGCTCGACAACGATGTCACCGACCACGATGCCGATGGTCCCAAGCAACTGTCGTTCGCGTACTGAGGAGTGGGAGAGATGCTCGGAAACCTCTGGTTCATCATCGTCGCCATTCTGTTCGTCGGATACTTCGTCCTCGAAGGCTTCGACTTCGGTGTCGGCATGCTCATGCCGTTCCTGGGACGCAGCCATACCGGCGGCGACAGCAAGGTATCTGCTGACGACGACGCCGCGGACAACGACAAACGACGCCGCGTGCTGCTCAACACGATCGGGCCGGTGTGGGACGGCAACGAAGTGTGGTTGTTGACTGCGGGCGGCGCGCTGTTCGCTGCGTTCGGCGG
>NZ_LZMO01000275.1:0-34901 GCF_001665715.1 Gordonia sp. 852002-10350_SCH5691597 | reverse complement strand
TGCTTGTTGCTGTGTCGCGGTCCCGGCACTGCGTTGACCTGCGGTTTTGCGGTGGAGCTAAGGGGACTCGAACCCCTGACCCCCACACTGCCAGTGTGGTGCGCTACCAGCTGCGCCATAGCCCCGTATTCGTGAATGCGCGCCCGGTGAAATCCGTCCCAAGCGCAAAGGCGAAACTACACCATGCGCGTATCCGGAACCAAATTCGGTCGTCACCCGTCGAACTCGACACGCATTGCAGTGTGGCCGTGGCGCTCCCGATACGCGCCGCTTACGTCGCGCCCCAGCTGTCAGATGAGTAGGTCACCCAGCTCACGCCGTCGAAGCGAAACACACGCCGATCGCCACCCCGACCCGACAAGTAGGGCGTCTACGCAGCCATTGGCCGTATAGACGCCCTACTTGTACGTGTCCATCAATGCGGCGCGACAGTTGATACGACGCGCCGCGCGACGTCAGTGTGCTGCTTCGAATGCCTCGAGCACATTCAACGGGATGCGACCGCGGTCGCTGACCTCAAAGCCGTTCTTTGTTGCCCACGCGCGGATTGCCTGCGTCTGCTCTTTACTTCGGGCGCCACCTGCGTTGTGCGCCACACGCTTGGGGCTGCGTGAACCGCTTGCGCGAGAAACCGAAATGTATTTCGCGAGTCCGTCGCGGAACTGCTGGGCGTGCTTCGACGAAGTGTCGAACTCGTAGCTCTTGCCGTCGAGACTCCAGCGGACGGTTTCGTACTCGTCGAGTACTCTCCCGTCGACGTCGTCGATGACCTGGACGATTTCCTTCTTTGCCATTTTCCCCTCCGGGTTGTGCTGTGGACTTGTGGACGCAGCGGAGAGCTTGTCGCTGCGATGTACTGCTGTTCTTGTGAGTGCGCTCAGGGCCTACCCTCGTCGACGCCTGCATCGACACTCATCGAACTTGGACGGTATATACATTCTTTATACACCGTTTCTTCGAATATTCGGCATCTGTAATCGTGGTGACGGCGTGCACATGAGTGGTCGGGGAGGTTTAAGCATTGAAATGCGGTTCGCGTCACTACTGAGCATTGCTGATCAAGCAATGCCTTCTTCAATTGGTCGGAGATGTGGGTGTGTCGTCGCGAGGCTGGTCGGGTCCGGTTGTCGTGGCTGTATCGGAATCGATTCCAGTCGGGTTCGAAAGAGACCCAGGAGCCTTGTCGGCGGCATTGAGTGGGGCGAAACCCTTTGTGCTGAGCGAGAATCCGGATTGCGAGTCAGATTGCAGGCAGAAGATTCCAGGGGTGTCGATCAAGCACGAGAATCTGCCGACTGAAATGGTTGTTCCGTAGTCGACGATTGCGCTGCGATACAAAACCGGATGCTCATTGTCGCAACCGCCTTGTTGCGCACGTTCGGCCGTCAGCACAACCAAATCCTCAGCCCATGCACAGGAACGCGGCGTACGTGCCGGGCGTGGCGCAGACGACTGGCCGTCATTCGCTCGGCAGGTCAGAGCGCGACGGGAAGCGTCGACGTTGATCTCTGTGGAGCAACTCACAGCTCTGTCCGGGGTGGTGAAGTGAAACCCCGACGTCTCGATGACAGGGCCACGTGGGGCCGTCGAACCCTGGTGATATCGCGAATTGTCGGCGCGTGGTGCGGTGGCTATAGCGCGGCCGATTGTCCCGCTCGGCAGAAACGTTGCCGTACGGCTTTGCGTGGCGATCGTCGTCGAGGAGCTCGGATAATCCGATTCGGTCGACAAGTTGTCGGTTGGAGGTAGCACGATCGACGAGGGTGTGGTGCTGGTGTTCAACCCGCACGAGGTGATCGCAACACCGAGCACCGCAGCCGCAGCGAATGCGGGAACCGCCAGAAAACGCGCGCGGCGCCGACCGTACCCTTGCACTGTGTCGACCCCCAAGATCGTGTTGTTCTATGTCTTCACGCCGCTTCCGGATCCCGAAGCGATACGCCTGTGGCAAGTAGCCGTGTGCGAATCGCTCAATCTTCGCGGAAGGATCATTGTGTCCCCGCACGGTATCAATGCGACAGTCGGCGGCGAACTGGGCAGCGTCAAACGCTACGTCAGAAGACTGCGTGAATACCCTGCATTCCGAGATGTCGACATCAAATGGTCGGAAGGTGTCGGAGACGACTTCCCTAAGTTGGTCGTTCGGGTCCGCCCGGAAATCGTCACATTCGGTGCGCCCGATGAACTCGATGTCGACGCGAATGGCGTCGTCGGAGGTGGCGAACGACTCGATCCGGAGGGCGTCCACCGCCTCGTTGCCGAACGCGGCGACGACGTCGTCTTCTTCGACGGGCGCAATCAGATCGAGGCGCAGATCGGGCGTTTCGCCGGCGCGGTCGTACCCGATGTCGAGACCACGCGTGACTTCGTACCGCTCCTCGACAGCGGCGCATTCGACCACCTCAAGGATCGCCCGGTCGTCACCTACTGCACGGGCGGTGTGCGTTGCGAGGTGCTCTCGATGCTCATGCGTAAGCGCGGCTTCTCGGAGGTCTATCAACTCGACGGCGGCATCGTCCGCTACGGCGAGCAGTATGGCGACCGCGGCCTCTGGGAGGGCTCGCTGTACGTCTTCGACAAGCGGATGACCGTCGACTTCTCCGACGACGCCGCCGTGGTCGGCAGGTGCAGCGAGTGCGGTCGACCGACGAGCAACGTCGACAACTATCCAGATCGGCTGGGACGCGAGCTGGCGGTGATCTGCACCGACTGCTTCGACGGACTTGCCGACTCGCCCGCATGACCCCGGAGCCGGTGCCCGTAGTCGTTCTCGCGGGCTTTCTCGGTGCGGGTAAGACGACCGTGCTCAATCACCTCCTCCGCGCAGGCGGAGCCGGACAGGCCGCTGATGGGGGAGCTGTGGATGGGGGAGTCGCGGACAGGGCGCGGCTCGGCGTCCTCGTCAACGACTTCGGGGCCATCAACATCGACGCACTGCTCGTGGCCGGTCAGGCCGACGGAGCGGTCACGCTGTCCAACGGCTGCATGTGCTGCTCGGTCGACCGCGACGGACTCGACGCCGCGCTGGTGGCGCTTGCCCGACCGGAAGCCGGACTCGACGCGATCGTGATCGAAGCGAGTGGCATCGCCGAACCGAAGACGCTCGTCCGCCTCGTCGCGGGACTCGACGACCCGACGATGCGCTACGGCGGACTCGTATACGTGATCGACGCCGCGGGTTTTGCCGAACTACGCGTGCGGCACCCCGACGTCGACTCGCACATCGCGATCGCTGATCTCGTCGTCGTGAACAAGCGTGACCTCGTCGACGCTGCGGCGCTCTCGGAGCTGGTCGCCACGGTCCGCGAGGTGAATCCGTCCGCGCCCGTCGTCGCCGTGGCCGAAGGGCGGGTCGATCCGGCGTTGCTGTTCGATCGGCTCGCGCGCGCTGTCGAAGACGTCACGACGCCGCGTCAGCTCACACTCGACGAACTGCTGATCCCCGACGCCGAACACCCCGAGCACGCAGAAGCTCACGGGGAGCCTGCAGGGCACGGGGTGCACGCGCACTTGCACGACACCTACCAGTCCGTCGAACTCGACACCGCCGACGCCGTCGATCCGCGACGTCTCGCAGCATTGCTTCGTGAGCCGCCCACCGGGTGCTATCGCATCAAGGGTGTGGTCCGGTTCGATCTGCCGGGGTATCCCGAGCGCTACGTCGTCCACGGTGTCGGCGGTTTTGTTCGCATCACGCGCGACGGCTGGTCGGGGGAGGAGCCAAGAACCAGGATCGTCGCGATCGGATCGGGCATGGATCGCACCGACGCGCGGGAGGCTCTCGCGGGCGTGCTGGCGACAGCCGAAACGGCCGACGACGAGTACGGCATTCTGCACATCACTCGTCACCTGCCGGACACGCACTGACCGCATCCCACTGATCGGTGAGCGCGTCCCGCCGATTGGAGTGACATCACAGCTGCCTAACGAATCTCATCGTCCCAGGTCACCGATTTCCACATTGCGCAGTCGGCTGCTTAGCTGTTAAAGCTGTGACTGTTGTGACCAGTGTTGCGTCTTGGAAGGAGTGGGGTTCGCCCGGCAGAAGCCGAGCGTGCCCGAAACCGTGATGACCCAGAAACGACACCTGCGGACCCGTGTGTCTGCTGTTGCCGCCGCGCTCGCGTTTGCGGCCACCGCATCCGTCACCGTCACGACGGGGGCGGGTACCGCGATGGCTGCACCCGCCGCACCGTCGGCGACCGGCAACTCCCTTGCAGGTAAGACGGTTTTTCTCGATCCAGGACATCAGGGCGGCTCTGCCGGCCACAGCCTGTCGGCGCAGGTGCCCGACGGCCGCGGCGGCAAGAAGGACTGCCAGACCACCGGCGCCACCGGAGTCAACGGGGCCGCCGAGCACACCGTGAACTGGCAGATCTCGCAACTGGTGAAAGCCGGTCTGGAAAGCCAGGGTGCACGAGTCGTGCTGAGCAGGCCCGACGACACAGGGTGGGGCGGATGCGTCGACGAACGCGCGGCCGCCGCGAGCCGGTCAGGGGCGGCGGTCGCTGTCAGCCTGCACGCCGATTCGACGACTGCGGGCGCTGACGCTGCGAAAAAGGGCTTTCACATGATCGTGCCCGCGCTTCCGCTTCCCGACGCCAAGGCGAACGCGGTGCAGGGTGGGCAGGGGCGCAAGGCGTCGGACATCATGCGCGACGCGTTCGTGAAGGCGGGCTTCCCGCCTGCGAACTACGCGGGCGTCAACAATGGCATCCAGACGAGGTCTGACATCGCCGCGGTGAATCTCACGACGGTGCCTGCGGTGTTCATCGAGATGGGCAACTTGTCGAACCCGAGCGAAGCGGCAGCACTGGCGGGTCACGACGGACAGTTGAAGTACGCGATGGCGATCACCAACGGAATCCTCAACTATGCGCACCCGGGCGCTGCTTCGCCTTCGGTTGACACTCTCAACAAGCCGCCGGCGACCCCGCAGTCGAGCGCTCCGAGCTCCGATGGCGGTCTGTCGCTGGTGATTCCGTTCGTTCAACAGTTGCTGAAGTCCGGTGACCCGAAAGAGATCACCCAGCTGTTGCTGTCCGAAGGGCCTGACGTGTCGGCGCAGGTGCTCAACGCGATGCTCGACGTGATTTACGGGTTGTTCGACGGCAAACTACCCATCGGGTGAGTGTGGGTACAGGCGTTCACTGATCGGCCGGTCCGCACTCGCGTCCGGTGAACCTGCCGCTACTGTTGGAAACCATGGGTATCCATGATCTCGTCATGAAGACGCCGGTGCCGTCGTTGCGCGGTCGCAAGGTGCTGATCACCGGTGCGGCGAGCGGAATCGGCCGGGCAACGGCAGCGGCGGCGGCGGCGCAGGGCGCCGAGCTGGTGTTGACCGATCTGCACGCCGAGACACTCGACGAGGTGGTCGCCGAGATAACCGCTTCCGGTGGTGTCGTGCTCTTCCACCTCGCGGGCGACGTTTCCGACTACGACTGGGTGTCGGCGTTCGCGCGCCAGGTCGACGCCGAGGTCGGCGTGATGGACGTGGTGATGAACATCGCTGGTATCTCCGTGTGGGGAACCGTCGAGAATCTGCAGCACAAGCACTGGCGGTCGATGGTCGACGTCAACCTCATGGGTCCGATTCACATCATCGAATCCTTTGTGCCACAGATGGTTCGACGAGGTGAGGGTGGGCACCTGGTGAACGTCTCGTCGGCGGCGGGGCTACTCGCGCTGCCGTGGCACGCCGCCTACAGCGCGAGCAAATTCGGAATCCGCGGTGTCTCCGAGGTGTTGAGGTTCGACCTTCGCCGACACGGCATCGGTGTCTCGTTGGTGTGTCCGGGTGCCGTCGCCACGCCGCTCGTCAACACGGTGAGCATTGTCGGGGTCGACCGCGATGATCCGCGAGTTGCCAAGGCCATCAGTCACTTTCACCGCATCTCAGTCAGTCCGGAATCCGCTGCGGCCAAGATTCTCGCAGGTGTACGGAAGAACAAGTTCATGGTCTACACCTCCTTCGATACCCGTTTCGGGTACTGGTGGGCGCGCAAGTTCGCGCTGCCGTACGAGATCGTCATGCGCATCGCCAACAACCAGTTCGATCACCTCGCGCGCGTTGCAGGTACGACACTCGAGACGCGGTCAGCGGAGAACGCGAGCACTCGGGGACGACAGCGGACTACGGGTGAGTAACCCCTTCATCAAAACCGCTGCGGCGGGCGATGATCCAGACTTCTTCGCGGCCGAAGCGGCGTCGTTGCGATGGCTGGCGACAGGGGGAGCGCGGGTAGTCGGCGTGATCTCGGTGTCCGCGAACGACATCGAACTCGAACGACTGGCCACCACACGCCCGACCGTCGCCGCGGCCGAGGACCTCGGCCACATGCTTGCCCGCACGCACGACGCCGGCGCGGCCCAATTCGGTTCTCCACCAGATGGTTACGATGGCAGGCAATTCATCGGGAAGCTGCCCCTGCCCACCGTCGAGCTTGACCGCTGGGGTGAGTTCTACGCCTCGGCGCGCGTGCTGCCTTTCCTCGAGGCGGGAATCGCCGCGGGCAACGTCACGCAGCGTGACGCGGAGTCGACCCGACAAGCCTGCGATCTCATCGCCGCCGGAACGTTCGACGACGGTGCTTCGCCTGCGCGCCTGCACGGTGACCTATGGGGTGGAAACGTGGTGTGGACGCCAGATGGTGCGGTCCTCATTGATCCCGCTGCGCATGGCGGGCACCGCGAGACCGACCTCGCGATGCTCGCGCTGTTCGGCTGCCCGCATCTCGACAGCGTCGTCGAATCGTATGAGCGGACACATCAACTCACCGACGGATGGCGGCAACGAATTCCGCTGCACCAGATGCATCCGCTCGCGGTGCATTCGGTGCGACACGGACCCGGATACGGTGTGGCGCTTGGCGATGCGGCCCGCGCGACCTTGGCGCTCGCGGAAGGGTACCGATGAATTCGACACCGACTGACCACGACTTCGATCCCTCGATCCTCATCGTCTCGGCTACCCAGGCCGAGGCGAGGTACGTGCCGTCCGGTGCGCGACTGCTCGTCACGGGAATCGGCAAGATGCGCGCGACCGCCGCCTTGACCCGCGCCTTGGCCGACCCGTCGGCGCCGTCGACGAGGCTCGTCGTCAACATCGGTACAGCGGGAGCGCTGCACGATCACCACGCTGGATTGTTCCTGCCGTCGGTGGTCGTCGAGCACGACATCAGCGCGACCGAACTACGTGCCATGGGTTACCCGATCGTCGATCGGTGGGTGGTTCCCGACGGCGACGGCTCGGTGCTCGCCTCGGGCGACACCTTCGTCGCTGACCCGGTACGTCGCGCGAGTCTGGCACGGCAGGCAGACCTCGTGGATATGGAGGGCTGTGCCGTCACATACGTCGCTGCCGCGTTCGACGTGCGGTGCCAATTGGTCAAAGTGGTCAGCGACGGTGCCGACGAGCAGGCGATGGACTGGCCGTCGCTGGTCGACGGCGCGGCCCGGCTACTCGGCGACTGGCTTGCCGACGGAACTCTTTGACGCTCAGCACTCTTTGACGCTCAGCGCTGATTGCGTGCGCGAGTGGTCTGGTAGACAGCAGAACCCGCCGCGCGTGTTGCCGGCTCGTACCGATCGAGATCGGCGGCCGCAGTGGCGCGGACGGACTGGCCGTCGAGTTGCTCGCCGGCAGCAGTGCGCTGCACCTGCCCGGCCGTCGCCCGCGGACGAGGATCCTGTTGTGCGGGACGAGGCGGGCGGGGGCGCGCGACGTCGTCGGTCGCTGGACGCTCGCGGGCGGGGCGTTCGCGGTGATCGTCGCGCGCCGGGCGTTCACGCCCCGCGCTCCGTTCGCCCTCGTTTCGCTGGCCCCGGGTCGGGTCACCCTTGGGGCGTTCGCCCGGCTCGCCAGAGGCGCGGCGTCGAGGACGGGGGTCATCGGTCGACGTTGGCTGTGCGGGCGCCTTACGCGTGCGTGGCGTCGCATCGGACTCCGGTCGAGCAGCCTTCGCCCGACGCTGAGCGGTACCGGGTTGTTGTCCTCGGTCCGACTTCGCTGCGCCACTCTGCGGCGAACGCTTGGTCTTCGAGTCCCCGGCTCGCGCGCGGGCAGCCTCAGACGTGCGCGACGTCGAATCCTTCGGTGTCGGATTCTTCGGCGGCGGATTTTTGAACGTGTGCTCGGTACCCACGCCGCGTGATCGACGTTTCGGTGCGGGTGAATCGGTCAGCGTTTGGCCGCGCGTGATGTACCAGCGTCCTACACCGAGTGCCAGCGTGACGAGGAAGGTGAACAGGATCCACGGGAAGTCGTTGGCGATCGGAAGCAGGACCTTGAAAATCAGGCTCTTGAGGCCCGACGCTTCGTCGGCGTTGAGGCCGTACAGGGTGATGACACCCACACCGAACGCGATCAGCGGCGGCTGTGCGACGGCGGTGAACAACGCCCGCCTGCGGACAGCGAGAACAGCGACGACGCAGCCGACGAGGTAGAAGAAGTTGAAGACCGAGCCCAGCGCCTCGCTGTGATTGGCGTCGATGATCGCACCAACAGCGGTGAAGGCCGCGGCCACCAGAACGGCGCCCCACCAGGGGATACCCCTGACATTGGGCAGTACCGACTGTTGGTCGACGGGCACCGCGGAGCGGCTTCGCTGCGGGAAAGGCACTCCTAGACGGTACCGGGTGATCCCCGGATTTCCCTTAACCAGTGCTCGATGTTGCGCGCGCGTCTGGTTCGTCGGGTATTCGGTCCGGGTTGTCGGACTCTGATAGGGACATTCCGGGAGTGGGGCGCACACCGACATCGACGGGGCTGGGTCGATCCGGTTCGGAGGAGATCCCGAGCGATTCGAGCGACGCGAGTTTGCGGGCTGTGACTCCGACGCGGCTGTCGACGGCGCCGAGCGTCGAGTTGAACGACTCGACCGCCCGACGCAGTGAAGCGCCCGTTTTGTCGAGGTGATTCAGGACCGATCCGAGGCGGTGGTGGAGCTCGACGCCGAGCTCCCGGATCGTCGCGGCGTCGGCGGCGAGGGCGTCGTGACGCCACCCGAGAGCGACTGTGCGCAGTAATGCGACGAGGCTGGTCGGGGTCGTCACCACGACGTTCCGCGCGAACCCGTATTCGATGAGTCCGGGATCAGCGCGCACCGCGGCGTCGAGGATGGTGTCTCCGGGTACGAACAACACGACCATTTCCGGAGTATTGGCGAACGCGGTCCAGTACGACTTCGCCGCCAACTGCGTCACGTGTGCCCTGACCGCGCGCGCGTGGTCGGCCAGGAGCGCTGCCTGCTTGTCCGGATCGGTGCAGTCCGCGGCGGACAGGTACGCGTGCAGCGGAACCTTCGCGTCGACGACGATGTCGCGGTTGCCCGCCAGGTGGATCACCATGTCCGGTCGAACCTGCCCGGCGATGTCGGACTCGGCCGACACCTGCGTGCTGAAGTCGCAATGCTCGCTCATGCCTGCCAGCTCTACGACCCGTTCGAGCTGCAGCTCGCCCCAGCGGCCCCTGATATGCGGTGTGTGCAGCGCGTTGGCCAGCGCGCGGGTCTCGTTCGACAGCTGCTGAGAGGCGGTGTGCATACCGCGTACCTGCTCGGCGAGCCCCGAATACGCGCTGATCCGGTTGTGCTCGACCCTGCGCAGTTCTTCCGACAACTGACCCAGCACCCCGCGCAGTGGCTCGACGATGTGGTTGACCTGGCTGCCGATGGCAGTCGACTGTCTGCGTGCGGCGTCTTCGCTTGCCGCCGACAGTGATCGCGCTGCGAGCTCCTGGGAGCTGCGCAGCGCGTCGGCCTCCGTACGTGCGGCCGACACCGCCGCGGCAGAGCGTGATGCGTTGGCCAGCCAACCCAGCACGGCACCGAGCAACAGACCCACGAAGAGAGCGATAGCGACGGACAACATGACAGTGATGGTGCCGTCCGGTACCGACAATTCCCGTCAGTGCAGTTCAGGGGGCCATTGAGGTCAGAACGTCGGGGTACCGCCGTCCTCGTAGGTGAGCAGCCACTGCTTGAGCGGCTTGCCGTAGCGAAATCCCGCGACCGTGCCGTCCTGGCGGAGGACGCGGTGGCACGGAACGAACAGCGTGGCCGCGTTTCTCGCGCAGGCCGTGGCGGTCGCCCGAATCGCCGTCGGGTGTCCGGTCGCCTCGGCCAGCTGGACGAACGTCGTGGGACTGCCCGGCGCGACGGCGCGCAGCGACTCCCAGACCTTCTCCACATAGGGGCCCGAACGTTGCCGGACCGCCACCGCGTCGATCGCGTCGAGTTGGCCGGCGTAGTAGGCGTCGACCGCGTCGCGCACCTCCGTGAGTTCCTCAGACCACCGAGACGACGCCGGTCGGAGTGCCCGGTGGATCGACGGCAAGAGCGACGCGGCGTCGTCGGTCCAGCCCGAGGCCAGCACCGCGCCTGCGTCGTCGACAACAAAGGTGAAGGGGCCCGTCGGCGTCGCGACGGTCGCGTGGGCCGCTGACGATTCAGCCGCGTCGGACTCAACCGCCTCGGACTCAACCGCCTCGGACTCGACCGTTGACGGCTCTGCGTTGGTGGTATCGGGGTCGGTCGATGGCTCGGTGGGTTCGGTGGGGACGGCGTCGAGTGTTGTCATGGTTGCCTCCTGGCGCGTGTCGGTGCGGTCCGGTGCGCGGACACGCCGGTTCGGCGGTCAGGCGACCGTGCCGAGCTGCGGCCCGAGCCGATGGCGCCACAGATGCATCGATGCGTAGGAGCGCCACGGTGCCCATCCCTGAGTGGCGGTGAGGTCGACGCCGAGATCGTTCGCGGCATGCCGCACCACGAGGTCGTGGTGGAGCAGGGTGTCGGGGTCGCCGGTGACGACCATCGTCACGTAGTCGGCGGTCCAGGCCCCGACCCCGCGCAGAGTCAGAAGACGAGCACGCAACTCAGACGCAGCGACCCCCTGGTGAAGTTCCATCGAGTTTTCGGCGATCGCCGACGCCGCGGCGACGATGGCGTCGACGCGTGTACACGGACCCCGCAGCACCGACCCACCGTTGTCGGCGATCGCCGTCGCGGTGGGGAACGCCCGTGCGGGACCGTCGCTCCACCCGGTGTCCGTCCCGAGAGCCGAGACCAATGCCCCGACGTGATGGCGTGCCGCGCGGACGCTGATCTGCTGGCCCATCATCGTGCGGATCAGAGCCTCCGTCGGGTCCGGCGATCCGGGTAACCGAATGCCGGGGCCTGCGTCGATCAGGGGTGCAAGGCGTGGATCGCGCCGCAGGACGTCTTCTGCGGCAGCGGCGTCGGCGTCAAGGTCGAGGAGGCGGCGTACGCGCGACACTGCCGCGCCGAGGTCTCGGGTGTCGAGGTGCGAGAGGTCGACTCGCAGGTAACCGCCGCGCCGTTCACGCCCCGATCCCAGTGAGATCCGGGCAAGGGCATGCCCGTGCGGGAGCGTGAGGACGCGCGAGAACGTCCAGTCGCCCGCGGGATCGCCGGTGAACTCTTCCATCGAGTCGACGGCGTGTGCACCCAAGAGCGTCGCGGGCCAGGAGGCGTCGAAGGGTTCGCGGTAGGGGAGGCGCAGTGAGATCGCACCGTCATCGGCGTGAGTTCCCACATCCGCGCTGTTGCCGCGGAGCGCGCGGAGCCGCGTCGGCGTCAGGCCGAAGATCTCGCGGATCGTGTCGTTGAATTGCCGCACACTGGAGAATCCCGCGGCGAATGCGACGTCGGACATGGGCATCGTCGTGCGCTGGATGAGTATGCGTGCACTGGTCGCACGGTGCGCGCGGGCCAACGCGAGGGGGCCTGCGCCGAGTTCGTCGGTCAGCACTCGAGTGAGATGGCGAGGGGAGTAGCCGAGTGCCGCGGCGAGTCCGTCGACGCCGTTGCGTTCCACCACGCCGTCGGAGATGAGCCGCATCGCTCGCGCACCGAGGTCGGCGTTGGCATTCCACCTCGGTGAGCCGGCACGGCGTCGGGTGCGCAGCGTCTGCACGCGCGGAATCCACGCGTCTGGGCTGCGGCTGCGGTCGGGACGAACGAGATGTTGGCGGGTAGTGGTGTCCGGGCGGGACATGACGGGCGGCAGTAGATGCCGGTCGTGTGCACGGTGACAAAGAACTGGCCGTCGAATCGTCGATCTCGAGCCGACAACGCCCGGTAGCAGGCATCGAAGTCGAGGCCAGGGGCCATCGGCGGGGTGGTCATAATTCAACTCTGACACGGCGCGCAGGACTGTTCTGGCGGAAATCGGCCATCGCTGAGGCCGTGAGGGAAACCGGAAAAACGTGACGTAGATTACATCTGGGTGGCACCATGTTACGCATGAGTACACACTTTGGCGGTTTTCGACATCGAGGTCGCAACCGTGAACTCCCGCTCGTGGAGTATCCCGAGTGGGGTCTGGACATTCTGCGCGGACTGTACGGATCCGAGACCGTCGACAGCATTCTCGCCGAGCAGCAGCTATCCGGACCGAGTGCAGGCGTCGACGACCTCGCTCACCTCGACAACACGTCGTCGACACGCGGGGTGGGACCGGACGGCCGCGTCGAGCCTGCCGGTGATGCTTCGGTGAAGGCAACTCCGCAACGTAGCGCCGCGGACGACGACGCGCCGATCCCCCCGGAGATCTTGACCCCCATGCTTGCCGAGATCGAGGCGATCAACGCGATGCTGCGCTGGCTCAAGCGAACTTTCGCGCGCCACTGAAGCGACGATCCGAGTCATGCGAGCGATCGCTTTTCGCATGACCCGGTTGCTCATGTGAGGATCATCGCGTGACCGCTTCGTCCGAGAACGTCCCTGCCACGTCCGACTCTGAACCCGCCGAGACCGCACCCGCCACTTCCGCCACCGACTCCGCAGTGGCTGCCGACAAGAAACACCCGACCCGGATGTCGGTGATCCGGGAAGGCCTCCGCGAGTCTGCGATCGTCGCGCTGCAGGCTGTGCTCGTCGTGGCTGCGGTCTGGGTATTGCTGTGGGTCGTCGGCAAGTTGTGGGTCGTCCTCCTGCCGGTGCTGCTCGCGATCATCATCTGCACAGTGCTCTGGCCACCCGTCGCATTGATGCGCCGAAAAGGTGTTCCGCCTGCCGCCGCGGCTTTGGTGATGATGCTGGTCGCGATCGGCGTCGTCGCTGCGGTGATCGCTCTGATCGTCCCGTCGGTGGTCGCGCAGGCGCCCGAGTTGGCCAACCGCGCCACCGACGGTGTGCAGCGACTGCAGCGGTGGGTGCAGGGCCCGCCGCTCAACGTTCGGGACGAGCAGATCGACAACGCCGTCCACGCGATCGTCGGCAAGCTCCAATCGAGTTCGGCCACCATCGCGTCGGGTGTGTTCAGTGGGGTCGGGACGGCGACCTCTGTGCTCGTCACCCTGTTCACCATGATCGTCCTGGTCTTCTTCTTCTTGAAGGACGGACCCAAGTTCACCCCGTGGATCGACCGCACCATCGGGCACCCGTCGGCAACGCACATCAGTGAGGTGCTGCGTCGCATGTGGGGCACCCTCGGCGGCTTCATCCGCACGCAGGCCATCGTGAGCCTGGTGGATGCGACATTCATCGGCATCGGTCTGTTCATACTGAAAGTGCCGCTTGCCGGAGTGCTTGTGGTGATCACGTTCATGGGTGGCTTCATCCCCATCGTCGGTGCGTTCGTGGCGGGCGCGCTCGCGGTGTTGATCGCACTCGTGTCGAACGGTCTGACCACTGCACTCATTGTTCTCGCGATCATCATCGCCGTGCAGCAACTCGAGGGGAACGTGCTGCAGCCGTGGTTGCAGGCCAAGTCGATGAACCTGCACGCGGTCATCGTGCTGCTCGCGGTCACCCTCGGCGGTTCGATCTTCGGCATCACCGGAGCGTTCCTCGCGGTGCCTGCCGCTGCGACATTCACCGTCGTCCTGCGCTACCTCAACGAACGAATAGCCGAGCGAGCGGGGGAGACGCTGCCGCCGCAGGGCGCCCCGGTGACCGAGAACGTCGGAGTGCCCGACGACAAGGAGCCACCCGACGCCGGTGGTGGCGACGCAAACGACGCCGACGCGTCACCGTAGACTGGACACCCGTGAGTCTCACCCTCGGCATCGTCGGACTTCCCAACGTCGGCAAGTCCACCCTCTTCAATGCACTGACCCGCAACGACGTCCTCGCGGCGAACTATCCGTTCGCCACCATCGAGCCCAACGTCGGCGTGGTGGAGCTTCCCGACAAGCGCCTCGAGCGCCTCGCCGAGATCTTCGGCAGCGAGCGCATCCTGCCCGCCACCGTGTCGTTCGTCGACATCGCGGGCATTGTCAAGGGCGCCTCCGAGGGCGAGGGCATGGGCAACCAGTTCCTCGCCAACATCCGCGAGGCCGACGCCATCTGCCAGGTCGTGCGCGTGTTCGCCGACGACGACGTGGTGCACGTCGACGGCCGCGTCGATCCCTTCGCCGACATCGAGGTCATCGAGACCGAGCTGATCCTCGCCGACATGCAGACCCTCGAGAAGGCCATCCCGCGGCTGGAGAAGGAAGCCCGCAAGAACAAGGACCAGGCCGAGGTGCTCGACGCCGCGAAGAAGGCCCAGGAGATCCTCGACTCCGGCAAAACCCTGTTCTCGCAGCAGGATTCATTTGATCTGTCGTCGGTGCGTGAACTGCACCTGATGACTGCCAAGCCGTTCCTCTATGTGTTCAACGCCGATGAGTCGATCCTCACCGACGACGCCCGCAAGGCCGAACTCAAGGCCGCTGTCGCACCTGCCGACGCGGTGTTCCTCGACGCCAAGGTCGAGAGCGAGCTACTCGAACTCGACGAGGCCGACGCCCAGGAACTGCTCGACTCCATCGGGCAGGACGAGCCGGGCCTGCGCTCCCTCGCGCGGGCCGGATTCCACACGCTTGGCCTGCAGACCTATCTGACCGCGGGGCCAAAAGAGTCGCGCGCGTGGACAATTCACCAGGGCGACACCGCACCCAAGGCTGCAGGCGTCATCCACACGGACTTCGAAAAGGGCTTCATCAAGGCCGAGATCGTCTCGTTCGACGACCTCGACGCCGCCGGCTCGATGCAGGCCGCCAAGGCCGCTGGCAAGGTGCGGATGGAGGGCAAGGACTACGTCATGCACGACGGGGATGTCGTGGAGTTCAGAACGGGACTAACGTCTGGAAGTAAGAAGTAGCGGCCACGAGAGGGCGTCTTGGCATGAGCAAGTCACTACTGGAGCAGCTGCCCGGCATCGTCGCCGCGGGTAAGCGTCAAGCGGCACAGATTCTGGAGCAACTGGAGGGACGCAACCGCGTCAGCCTGCAAACGCGCGAGCTGGTCATCCCGTCGAAGGATCACGCTGGCTTCAGCTTCCAAGGCAACGACACCGGCGAAGTATCTACCGATCTCAATCGCTTGATCTATGGGGACAACCTGCTGGCGATCGCTGCTTTGCTCGCTGGTGACGAAGATAACCCGAGTCTGCGCGGAAAGATTGACCTGATCTACATCGACCCACCATTTGACTCGAAGGCTGATTACCGTACGAAGGTAACGCTGCCCGGGGCTACAATCGACCAGAGGCCAACAGTATTGGAGCAGTTCGCCTACTCCGACACATGGGCTGATGGAACGGCCTCGTACTTGGCGATGCTCATCCCTCGTCTGGTGCTTATGAGAGAACTCCTCACCGACACCGGAGCTATCTACGTTCATATCGATTGGCATGTTGGTCACTACGTCAAGCTTGCGCTGGACGAGGTTTTCGGTCGCGAGAACCTCATCAACGAGATCGTGTGGTGGTACAACAGTGGCGGTGGAACGAAGCGTCGATTTGGCCGGAAGCACGACACAATCTTCTACTACGGCAAGAATGCTGATAGCTCGTACTTCGACGAAGATGCTGCACGCGTGCCATACTCCGCTGTTATTGCTGAGTCGCGACGAGACATGTTTAATGCCAAAGGCAAGCTTGCACCGGATGTTTGGGATATATCGAGGCCACCCAATCACTCCAAGGAGTGGCTAGGATATGCGACTCAGAAGCCGTCGGCCTTGCTGGAGAGGGTTATTGCTGTCTCTTGTCCGCCGGGCGGTCTGGTGGCCGACTTCTTTGCTGGATCTGGAACGACCGCATCCGTCGCGGAGAGGCTTGGGCGGCGTTGGATCGCAAATGATATCGGCAAGCCAGGAATCATGATCAGCCGTAAACGGCTGATCGACCAGGAAGGGAAGCCGTTCCTGTATCAGGCGATTGGTGACTATCAGGTAGAGCAGGCTCGTTCCACCCTCGGACGTTCATTCCGCGTCGGTGACCTGGCCAAGGTCGTGCTCGACCTCTTTGGCGCCCTTCCGCTGGCGCACGAGGAGAATGCGAACGGAAGCTTGGGGCGGCTCCCCGGTACGCGAACGCTGGTGTTCGCTGACAGCCCCTCTCGTCTCACCACGATCTCGACTCTCAAACGGGCGCAAGGCTACCGAGAGGCCAAGATGGGGGGCTTCGACAAGGTAGTTGTACTTGGTTGGAACTTTGCGGCAGGGATCGGCCAGGACATAACCGACCTCAATGATCCGAACCTTGAGGTACTTGTGATCCCGCCGGATCTTCTCGACAGGCTGAAGAAGAAGGGCGCGGACAAAATCGCCTCCGAGGTACGCTTCTCCAGCCTCCAGTACCTCCAGGCGGATGCTGCGGTGCGCGCTGTGGATGCTGAGCACGACTCGCTGGTGGTTAACCTTCAGAACTACGTGCTGCTCTCACCTGAGGCGATCAACCTCGATCAGGCAAATCGTGCCAAGCTTCAGGACGTCATGAACACCGAGCCCTTGGCGCTCATCGAGTACTGGGCCGTCGACCCTGACTACAACGGCGAGGTATTCCGTTCCGTCTGGCAGGACTATCGCGGGAACACTGATAATGATGGCGACGAGTTGCGCGTCGTTACGGCAGCCGAGCTCGACATATCTCGCGTTGAGCGTCCGCGTACCGTCTGTGTCCGCGCCGTCGATGTGTTCGGCTTCGAGTCCGAAGTTGTCATCTCGGGAGTGGAGGTTCGGTCGTGAGTGGCTTCGCTGACTTCCCCCTCGCCAAAGGGCTCGCGGCGGTAGTTGATCCACTGGTCGCCGGCATTGTCGACGGCACCGGCTCGGAGCTGCTCGATCAGGTGACACCAGTTACGGCCGAGCTGTTGCGCTTCTGGTTCCAAAAGGACTACTGCGACCTGCGCGAACTGAACTTCCACGTCGGGCAGCGCGCCGCGATCCTGAACGTCATCTACGCGCATGAGGTGCTCGGGACGACCCGACTACGTGACCTGTACGAGGCGGTCGCAGCCGAGCCAATGCTCGAGGGCGGCGTGCTCGGCGAAGTCGTCCGCGAACGTCATGACCACCCGAAGTATGCGGCGAAGATGGCGACTGGCACGGGCAAGACTTGGGTGCTCAATGCGTTGCTGGTCTGGCAGCACTTGAACAACCTGGCCAATCCACAGGACCCGCGCTTCTCAAGCAACTTCTTGCTCGTAGCACCCGGCCTAATTGTGTACGAGCGGCTTCTCGACTCGTTTCAGGGCAAGGAGCAGGGCGGTGAGCGCGACTTCACCACGAGTGACATCTACCGCCAGCAGGATCTGTTCATCCCTGACACGTATCGCACCCAAGTCTTTGCCTTTCTCCAGTCCTCAGTTGTCACCAAGAGCGAGATTGGTCGCAAGGTGACTGGCTCGGGCATGATTGCGATTACCAACTGGCACTTGCTTGCGGGCAAGGAGGACCCTGACTTTCTTGATGACGGTGAGATCGAAGCACCCGGTGCCGAGATCGACCCCAAGGCAGCAGTCGAGAGCTTTTTCCCGCTCACCCCGGGAACGAGCGCTGGGAATTCGCTCGATGTCTTGGATCGTCGATTCCTGCGTGGTGGCCCACTTCAGGCGTTGAAGGATCTGCCTGACTTGGTCGTGTTCAACGACGAAGCGCATCACATCCATGAGGTGCGCAAGGCGGACGAGGTCACCGACGTTGAGTGGCAGAAGAGCTTGAGTGAGATCGCCTCGACGAAGGGGCGACGATTCACCCAGATTGACTTTTCCGCGACCCCGTACAACGAAGTCGGGGCGGGTCGCTCCAAAGGGAAGGCTTACTTCCCACATATTGTGGTTGACTTCGATCTCAAGTCCGCCATGCGTGCAGGATTGGTGAAGTCACTTGCTCTGGATAAGCGCAAGGAGATCGCGGCGTTGCCGCTGGACTTCAAGGCGGAGCGCGACGAGCAGAAGCGGGTCACTGGACTGTCGAGCGGTCAGCGGGTCATGCTCCAGGCCGGCATGAAGAAGCTCCAGATCCTCGAAGACCAGTTCGCTGAAGCAGATCCGAACAAGCATCCGAAGTTGCTGGTCGTCTGCGAGGACACCACCGTGACGCCGCACGTCGTTGATTACTTGCAAAGCACCGGCCTCTCCGACGATGACATCCTTCGGGTCGACTCTGGCCGAAAGGCTGAACTCGGCCCGAAAGACTGGGAGCCGATTCGAGAGAAGCTGTTTGACGTCGATCGTCACAAACAGCCGAAGGTGATCGTCTCTGTCCTTATGCTCCGTGAAGGCTTCGACGTCAACAACATCGCAGTAATCGTGCCGCTGCGATCATCCCAGGCGTCAATATTGCTGGAGCAGACTATCGGACGTGGCCTTCGCCTGATGTGGCGCGGTGATCCGTCGATCGATGAGCTCAAGGCGGAGACGCGCAAACGAATCAGCGAAGGGCTGGAGCCGACCAACTACTTCGACGTGCTGTTCATCGTCGAGCACCCAGCATTCAGTGACTTCTACGATGAACTGCTTAGCGGCGGGCTCATGGTAGAGACCGGTGAGGATTCGGGCACGACCGGGGCGACTGGCGATCTGGAGCATGTCGACCTGCGGCCGGGCTACCAGGCGTACGACTTTGAGATTCCGGTCATCCTGCGAGATGCCGACGAGGTACTGCGACAGCCAAGCGTTGATCCGCTGACGCTGTCGGCGTCTCCGTATCCGCTGGAACTGTTGCTGAAGAGCATCGGAAAGGGTGACAGATTCGTCTCTCATGACGCTCAGACGGGCACACAGTACGGCGACTACCGGGTTGATGGTGGTGTGCTGACTGCCACCGGCTACAACGACTACCTGTCCCGTATGACGACGCGAATCACCGAAGCGCTCGGCCGCACGATGACGAAGAGCCAGAGCAAGTACAACGAAAATGCCAAGTTCCCAATACTGCAGGCCTACCGTCCACTCCTGACCGGCTGGCTCGACACCTACATTCGACGCCGCCTCTTCGACCAGGAGTTTGACCCGCTGGCCGAGGAAAACTGGCGTGTGCTTCTGCTCGACGACGTCGCGCACAGAATTGCCGGGACCTTCGCCACCAAGCTCGTCGAGATGCAGGAGAGCCAGGTCGTCGCTTCAGCTGAGGTGCAGCATCGTTCACTCTCCGAGGTGACCAGGATCCCGGTTCGCGGCAGCACGGCCGAGGAAGTCAACAAATGCATCTACCCGAAACTGGCGATCCCATCCCACGGCGGCGGGCTTGAACGGCGATTCATCCGCTGGGCCGACAAGGACTCTGGTGTCGAGGCGCTCGCCAAGGTGCATGAGTATCGCCACGAATTCCTTCGTCGTCCGTACCTGAAGGCTGACGGCATGCCCGCGCAGTATTCACCGGACTTCCTTATCCGCACACCGTCTACCGTCTATGTCGTTGAAACTAAGGCGCAGTCGGCGCTGAGTGACGAGAACGTGCAGCGCAAGCAGAAGGCCGCGCTGGCATGGTGCGAGCAGATCAACGAACTGCCAGAGGTACAGCGAGACGGCCGCGTCTGGGCTTACGTGCTCCTAGGCGAGACTATCGTCGACGAGTGGCACAAGAAGAACGCCACAGTGACTGACCTCCTCGACTACGCACGCCTGAGGAAGACAGACACCACGCGCCAAGCAAGATTGTTTTGACCGCCCCGGATGTCGGTTCCGTACAGGACTGACGTCAGAGCGCTAGGCTGACGGTATGACAGTGCCTGCACCAGCGTCTCGTAATGCTGCTATCTACCTTCGAATTTCACTCGACCGCGAGATGGACGGCCTCGCCATTGAGCGTCAGCGTGAGGATTGCGAGCGCCTCGCCGAGCGTGAAGGCTGGGCAATCGTCGAAACTTACATCGATCAGTCCAAGAGCGCCACGGACGCCACGAAGTCACGCCCTGACTACGACCGGATGGTCGCCGACTACGAGGCCGGAGCCTTCGACGCGATCGTCTGTTGGGACCTCGACCGGCTCACCCGCCAGCCCCGTCAGATGGAGGACTGGGTCGACGCTGCACGATTCCGTGGCTTGCTACTCAAGTCGGTGTCCGGCGACGTCGATCTGACTAACGAGAACGGTCTCCTGATCGCGGGGATCAAGATCCAGGTCGCTCGCGCCGAGGTGGTGCGCAAGAGCAAGCGCCAATCTCGCGCGCAGAAGCAGCGAGCAGCGATGGGTCGCGCACCGAAGGGTATGCGGCCACTCGGATACGCAACCAACGGTGATGTGATCGAGCACGAGGCGGCCGCTGTCCGCGCCATCTACGCACTGTTCACCAAGACCGAGAATTCCGAATCCCTCAGATCCCTCGCGCGTGCATTGAGCGGTACGGACGTCATCGAGGGAATCGAAGCGCTGCCGAAGCACACCCACACGGTCTCAGTGGAGCGTGAGGCAGCGCGGAAGCAGCGCGCTGAAGAAGAGGGCCGGCCCTACGAAGCCCGGGAACCCAAGGCAGACGGTCCGTGGTCGCCTTCCACCGTGCTGGGCATCCTCCGAAACCCGCGCTACGCGGGCATGTCGACCTACACGCCCAAAGAGTTCCAGAAGGACGGCAATCGACGTCGCACCTGGCGCGCCCAGATCCTCCGAGATGATGTCGGGGAGCCGGTCAGGGGACAGTGGGAGTCCATCGTCGACGACGAGACGTGGTGGAAGGTTCAGGAGATCCTCGACGACAAGAAGCGTGTGACGAACACCAGCGGCTCGACCAAGCGGAAGCGCCTCGGGAGCGGCTTGTACAGGTGCGGTCTCACCGATCCCGAGACTGGCCAACCATGCGGGAAGAAGGTCACCGGTGCGCCGAGGGGTTACACATGCCCAGGCCACATGGTCAGGTCTGGCCCCGCGATCGACGACTTCGTCACCGATGCCATCAGCGCTCGCCTGGATCAGCCGGACGCGGTGCGCCGAGTACCGGCCACCGCCAACAACGCAGAGACCCAAGCGATCGACGCGGCGATCAGTGCGCAACGGGCCAAGATCAGCAGAGCCCAGCACGACTACGACGAGGAGATCATCGAGGGCCGCGATCTCAAACGGGTCAGGGACGCAGCCGAAGCGGCCATCCAGGAGCTCGAAGCGCAGCGGCTCCTACAAGGACGATCGGGCGCACTGGCACCGGTACTGGGCACTGACGACCCGGCGACTGCGTTTCGGGAGGCATCGTTGAACCTACGGCGGCAGGTCATCGACGCGCTGGCCACTGTCTCGCTGCAACCGCAGCCGCGCGGGCGGAAGGGGTTCGACCCAGCTTCTGTCGAGATCGTCTGGAAGTAGCTGTAGCAGGTTGACGAGGAACCCATTGGCCGGCCGCAAGCGGCAGGCCAATGGACTGATCGCTACACACGGTCCCGACGGCGCCAGTCGCCCACGACGCCGTAAGCCCACATCAGCGAGCGCCACACGCCCCACAGGGCGGCACCCACGGCGAAGACGAACAGGAGCGCCTTCGAGATCAGTTCCGGCTTGGAACCGTCGGTGGTCACCAGCTCCCAGGCATAAAAGACGCCGCCCACGAGAACCGTCCAGCCCATGAGGAGCGCAGCCGCCGGGACCAGTGTCAGTACGAACGCACCCAGCGCGTCCCAGTACCGCCGTGCGGCCATCTTGTCGGCAGCGGCCACCAGCCTCTCGACGCGCGCGGCCTTCGCCTTCTCCCCGTCGTCCATCGCTTTCCCGGCCTTGTCCACGACGGCGTTGGCCACCCCGCGGATCTCCTTCGCGGCAGCGGCCCTCACACCATCGACGGCACCGGCGGCCTTCTCGGCAGCGTCGGCGGCCTTCCGGGCGTCGGCAGCCGCCTGCTTACTGGCCGAAGTAATGCCCTTCGTCTCGGCGCTGAGGGCCTTCGTGGCCGAGCGCAGATCGTCGCCGCTCACGCTGTCGGCGAGCACGCTCAGCGTCTTCTCGATCTCGTCGAGCCTTTGCCGTACGGGCTCGATCGCGGATGCCGCGCTGGACGGTGGTGGACTGCCGGGCCGCTGCTGCTCCATCATCGTCAGCCGCCCGGACAGGCTCCGCGCGTCGCTGCTCTGCTTTTCGATGAGCTTGTTGATCGCCGTGGTCAGCTCGGCGACGTGTTCCTCGACGCGGCCCTGGCGACTCATCAACTCGCGCAACAGCCCCGAGTTCTCGGCGCTCGTCTGCGCGGCCTGGTCCTCGTTCTTCATGTCGTTGAGTAGCGGCATTAGTCTGCTCCTTCGTCTTGTTCTCTGCGTGGTAGTTGAAGATCTCGCCAGCACTCTTCGCGCTGAAGTCGAGGGAGAGCGCCTTGCCGGACTTCGACAGGAGTTTCCCGTTCTGGTGGCGCATTTTGTAGCGGTGCTCACCGCTCTTGGCCACGCTGAACTTCACGTCGTGCTCAGCCAGCACGGCCTTGTATGCCTCGCGGTCGGTCGAGCGCGGATCACGCAGGGACGCCGCGATCTTGTCGCCCAGGGCCCGCTCGAAGCCACCGGCCTCGTACTGCTCCCGCTGCAACGACCAGTCGACCCTCGCCTGCATGGGAGAGTCGAGCACCCGACATCCTTCGCGCTCCATCAGGGCGTCGTTGGTCTGATGGACTCCCTTCGCCCACGAGGTGTTGCGCTGCAGCGACTTACCCGTCAGGAGGTCGTTGTTGCACACGTAAATGTGGTTGTGGAGATGGCCGCCCTTGCTGTCAACATGGGTCACCACGAGGTAGTCCGCGCTGTGCATGTCCTCGGCGAGCTTGCTGCCGAGATCGTTCACGCGCTTGATGTCGTCCGGGTTGTTCACGTCGAACTCGTCGGGGCTGAAGTTCTGCGTGTACGAGTACAGCTCGACCTTGCGCCCATGGTCCTCGCAGTGCGCGATGAACTCGTCTGGATCATCCACGGACGAGGAGAGCGCGGCGGCGCGACTGGTACCGCGCCGCCGGTGCTCTTCCTTCTGCTGGCCGCTGTCACCGTAGAGGGCGTAGTCCACGCTGGACTGTGCCGAGTGCGACGACCGGACGTTGACGGTGCTCACAACCGGGTCCGATCCCCGGCGTCAGCCCGCAGCGCTTCGACGGCAACGATCACCGGAATAAGAGCCGTCTCCCGACCGGGGTCGGTGAGCGCCGCCAAGGCATCGTCGAGCGCGGCCGCGCGCTTCCCGTCGAGCTGGCCACCGTCGCGCAGCAGGTCCCGGATCTCGGCGAGCAACTTGACCGCCAGCTCGTCACGCCGACGCTCACGCCAGAGCACCGAGCCAGCGCGCCGGAGCTGCTCCACCAGCGCGACGCGGATCGGGTCCGGACGCCGTGCAGCGGCGCGATGAAGCCTCTCGACTTCATCGCGCCGAGCGTCGAGCCCGTCGCGCGCCAAGGCGCGCAACCACGCACCGGGCTTGACGCCCAGTGCCGCCCCGCGCGCGTCTATGGCCGCCCGCTCCGAAGCGCTGAAGCGCACCGTCACGCGGGCGGACAGTCGGTCCGACGTGCACGCGGGATCTGCGACACTTCCCCGACGGCCAGCAGGGTAATTGTCGGACAACGCTTCGCGCCGTCCTCCAATTACCACGCCCCCGTCCTCCCTCGCTTCGCTCAGTCCGGGCGGGGTCTCTGCTTCTTCGCCCGCCATGCGAGCAGCGGTACTACTGGACATGACCAGCACCGCCCCAACCGGTTTCACCGAACCCGGCCGATGCCGTGGCAGACGGCTCATCCGTCGCCGCCGGCCCGTCGCCCGGAGTGTCATCGTCACCGAACAGTTCGTCACGGATCAGCTTGAACTCGGCGGTGAAGGCAGCGCGCCCGTCACCGATCTTGGAGTGCAGGCGCTTACCGAGCTTGGCCGCTTCGCGGGCGTCCTTCGCCTTCTGCTTCTGCTTCAGTTCGGTCACGCGGGCCTCGGCCTCGGCCAGCAGCTCGTCGAGGTTCTTGCGGGTGTTCTTGTTGTCGGTCATCAGATTTCCTCTCATTGGTTGCCGGGTGCTTCCCGGCCGCAATTGGTGGTGCGGCGCGAGGACTTCAGGCGGCGCGTTGGGCACGGTCATAACCCCCGATCACCAGTCGGGGAGGCCGTCGACGACCTCAGCGAGCGCGTTCAGGTCGGCGTCGGCCAGCACTCGAGCCCGACGGTCGCGCTTACTCATGTGCTCCCACTGAGCGCGTGTGAAATCACCGAGCCCGAGCGACGACAGGTAGGCGATCTTCTGAGCCACCGGGACGCGCGATACCAGCACAGGGACGGCGATCAGACCTTCCTTGTGCGCGGCCACCAGCTCAGTCAAAAGCGCGGACCCGACCGTCCGGATACGCCGGCCGACGGCACTGTCGTAGCGGCGCTTCCACGTCTTCATGTCGGAGACTGTGCGCAGGGTTCCGGTCGGCCGATCCTCGCCCGTAGTGCCGGGGCGCATAGCGGCGATGTGACGGGCGATGTCGCGCCCACGCGAGTAATCGACGACCGTCCCCCACGCGGCGGTGCCGTAACCGGCCACCTCATGCCCACGGACCTCGTCGGCCCGCAGATCGTCCAGCAACGGCTGACGCTTCATATCGAAGTCGAGACACACAGCGGGCGTCCGGTGGACCGGGCCGAAGTCGAGACGGTCGACGGTGCGAGACAACTCCCGGAACGACGGGAACGAGGTGTAGGCGTTCAGGACCTTCCCGTCACGGGAGACAGCAGTGTCGAGGAACCACTCGCGCTCCGCGACAGACCCGCTACGCTCGATGCCGTCAGGCGTCTTCAGCCCGGCCCTGGCCAGTACGCCACCCCGCGACAGGCTGACGTTGCCGCGAGTCGTCAGATTGACCAGGTCATCCTGCCGATGCTTCACCTCCCAGACCGACGGATCACCGGCCAGCGCTTCACGCGACGAACGGAACACCTCAGCCAGTCCGAAGGCATCGCAGCGCTCGACGTCGGCTTCAGTGGTGATGAATCCGTCGGTCGTCACGCTCAACAGGTCGACCTGGTTGGCCACGCCGAGCAGGAACGCACGGACCAGGCTGGTGATCATCGCGGCGTGGTACGGCGATGTCACAGCAGACCCGCCGATCGATTCCATTTCCTCGGCCCAGGAGTTCCAGCCACGTCGTTCGGCGACATCCTGCGCGAGCTTGCCGTAGCAGGAGTTGGTGGCCACCTTGATCATCAGCTCGACAAGCGAACCCTTGCCCCAGATCCGTTTGGCCGCAGCACGATCGGCGACCATCTGCTGTACAGCTGAGCGCATGGATCTGGAAGGCCCGTCTCCGTTCTCCAGCACGCGCAGCCGATATCCGATCTGGACATCGACGCGAGCGCCGAGCCTGAGAGCCAGCAGCAGTTCGGGACCGCAGCACCACGACCCCTCGAACGAGTCGAAATCAACAGCGGCCATTCCCTCGCCCTGCGCGGCGCCGATGCCGTCAGAGGTGCGCGGGTAGATGATCGACTGACCAACCTGGACCGGCAGGCACGGCTCGACGTCCTCGGGGAACTCCCAACTGACGTAGGCGACCAACGGAGTGGTGAACCCCAGCGGGAAATCGTCGACGGACAGTGTCCGGTCCTTGATGACTTCCTCGATACACCCGCGCTCGAAGTCGACATCGACGACGGCGGCCATCGCAGACGGATACGCCGACTGGATGTCGTGGTCGTACGTCGTCGTCGAGAAGTGGCCAACCTTCAGACAGCTGTTCCAGCCACCGTGGAAGGACTTTTTGAAGGCGGAGTGGACCTGGTTGGCGTCTCCGTCGACCGGTGTCTGCGAGCGCACGGCGTAGTAGCTCAGACCGTCGTCGCTCACCTCCTGCCCCTCGTCCACGGACACCAGGCCCTGGAAGCGAGCCGAGAACTCCGCATTGCTGGAGACGCCCAGGTAGCCCTTGATGCCCGCCCGCAGAGCATGAGCACCCCCGCCTGAGAGTGTCACCGGAGGCACGGCGTTGACTCCCCAGAGCGCCGTCGAGTACTCCACCACGATCGCGGCATCGTTCACGCCGTACTCCAGAAAGTCGGCGAGATGGTCGCGGCGGTAGCCGGTCATGTCCTCGATGGCATTACCGACATCGAGCTTCGGCACCCCGCACACTTCACCGAGCGACTTGAGGCTGTTGGAGCCGGCGGCGGCCTGACCCATCGTGTCCCGGACGGTGATGGACAGCGGCAGGTACCGCTGGCTCGAACCGCGAGGACCGGAGATCGCCGCCATACGGATCGGCTTCAGCGACACCAGCCCACCGGAAGCCGACGTCACCCGGCGCATGATGTCGTCGTAGCGACCGTCGCCCCGGCGCCGACGCGGCCGGGCGAACGCCGTCAGGTCGGCCGGCAGGTAGTGACCGGCGAGCACCACACCGATGCCGTGACGGCCGTAGAGAGCGCTCATGCTGGCGGCGTAGTCACCGCCGACCCAGAAGTTCCGCCGGGCCACTCCGCGAGGATCGGGAAGACCAGCCGAACGCCACAGGCCGCTCTCGCGGATCACGACCGCCAGGCAGTTGGCGATGGCCAGCGGACCGCCGTAGCTCCCGCCACCGTCGGTGTGACGGACCGCTCCGTCGACCAGCGGCAGCAGCACGATGTCGAAGCGATAGCCACGGTCTTCAGGATCGAAGACCGAGAACTGGTAGCTGTCGATCGACCGCCGGCCGTCGGCGTCGTAGGTGAACTCAGTGTCGAAGCCGATGACCGGCGCGGTCTGATCGGTACCCATCGCGCGCACCGTCGCGAGGTCACCGAGCGAGTGCTTATCAGGCTCAGGCGACGGCACGCTGGCCTGGCCGTTCCGGCCAGGCCAGTCTGCCGTTCCCATAGGGGATTCTGGCCTGATAGCATCGTCGCAGTTCGGGCCCTGTTTCTCGGTCTTCTCGCTGACAACTTTCCCGGGAACGTTGTCAGAAACGACGCTCACAGAGGGCTGTTCCGATGTCCTCAGAGTCCGCTCAACGCGACGGACGAGGACGGCGGTCTCGACGCCACTGACGAGCTCGCGATCGACCGTCCAGGATGTACCGGCGACACCCTCCAGGACTCGCCGGTACTCGACATCGCTGTCACCCCAGTCAGCGCAGCGCGCGCCCATCAGGCGCTCCCCAGCAGCGAGGACAGACGCCGCACCTGGGCGTCGGTCAGCGGGGGAGCGGTGGCCACCACGCGCTGAATCGCGGACTCGACGTCCTCGAACGTGGTGGCGCGCTTTGGGACAGCGAGAGCGTCGAGGTCAGCGCGGAGGACCTTGACGCGCCCGCCGATCTTGACCGCTGGCAGATTCCCATCGGCGATGTACTTGCGAAGGGTCTGGTACGCGCCATAGCCCAGCGCGACGGCCTCGGTGAGGTTGAGATAGTGAGATTGATCGGACGCAGGAGGTGGGGTGTACCCCATCAGAAACTCCAGACAGCTGTAACTGTCCGGAGGGGGTTGCGTTTACCGGCTTACTACTTGGGCGGCCTGCAGGTGCCGTGCTCCGTTGACGTCTACGACGCCAGTTGCTTTACGGGAGCGCTAACTCCCTACCCAATCCCTATTCGGCACCTCGCCTGCCATGCGAGGCCGTTACCCGTTCCACGTCATGTCGGAGGATTTACCCGCTGCTCGCGGTTCGGTGCGCTACACCGTGGGGCGATGCCTTGGTTCGCCTCCACCCTCGGGGTGATCCCTCTTCGATTATCTGGCGGTCGCGATCATCAAAGACTTGTAGCGATCCTACCAACCTTGTCAAGCGCAGGCGAGCCGGAGTGCTCATAACGCAAGCAAGGTACGGAAAGCGGTGGAGTTCCGGTTCAACGTGTGACGGCTCTGGGTAGCATGCCGGAGTGTGCCTCTTGCCGCGGTTCCGTACGGCTCTACGCGCGAGGAACGCCGATGGTTGGAGTGTCGTCAGCTGTGGTCCGCAGCCCAGGCGTCGACACACGACGGTAGTTTGGCAAAGTTGCGGTTCAGCAGCCACTGAAACAGGGCCGAGTTCAATGCGTCGGCGAGGCGTCCGAGGGCACCACCGAACGGGGGATCGCCGTAGATTCGAAGCGTGTAGCGGGTCCCGCCCGAAACTGCTTCGAGGTTGTCGCGCGTAGTGACGGGCACGCGTGCCTCGGTGAGTTTGAACTCCATCCCATTTGGAGGGTCGAGATAGGTGAAGGCGCCGGTCCATTCGTCGGTGATGCCAAAGGTGCGAATCACGCCGTGCCAGAGGTCACCGAGCTCGTAGGGTGGCTGCTTTGCTGAGGTTGCCGAGACGACCCCGGGAATGATCGTGTACAGATTGTCGGGCTGGCTGATGTAGTCCCAGACGACGGTCACGGGATGTGAGATGACAATCGAACTTGTGACGTCAGGCATATGGAGAGCGTAGGGCGATTCGGGCGGATTGGGCAGGATTCGGGGCGACAGTGCGACGGCATCGACTTCGACGTGGTGGAGTTCCGGCTCAACGTGTAAGACTCTGAGGAAGTGAGCGATTCAAAGGACAGAGCCCAGCCGGTGATCCGTCGGGCGGCCGGCCCGGGGGAGTACCCGCGCCTGGTGGCAATCTGGCGCAGTGCCGTGGACGCCACCCACGACTTCCTCGCAGAGGTCGATCGTGACGAGATCGAATCGCACCTGGCTTCCGACTACCTGCCGCACGTCGACCTGTACGTTGCCGATCAGGAAGGGCTCCCAGTCGGGTTTGCAGGAGTCTCAGGGGAGAGCCTCGAGATGCTGTTCGTCGACGCGCTGCATCGCGGCCAGGGGATCGGTACCGGTCTGCTCTCGTTCGTCGTCGCGGAGTGCGGCGTGCAAACCGTCGACGTCAACGAGCAGAATGCGCAGGCGGTCGACTTCTACCGCCGACGTGGTTTCACCGTTGTCGGTAGGAGCGAGCTGGACGATCAGGGTCGCCCCTACCCGATCCTCCACATGGCGTTCCGCGGCGCGGGTGCAGAGCCCGAAGCAGTCGAGCTGCGGTTCACGGTGTAGCCGTCCTGCTACGCATCAGAACCATGCGGCAGCCGGTCCGTGCCCGCGCCTCCGTGACACTCGTGCATGCCGTGTCGGTGAGTGCGGCAGCGTCGACGATCCACAACAGGTCGTAGCATCGGCACGTGGGCGAGACCGAGGAAATCTATCTGGCGGGCGGCTGTCTGTGGGGTGTGCATGCGTTCGTGTCGACGTTGCCGGGGGTGGTCTTCACCGAGGCCGGACGAGCGAACGGCGCCGGGCAGTCGCTCGACGGTGACTACGACGGCTATGCCGAATGTGTGCGGACCCGCTTCGACGCGAGCGTCGTGAGCGTCGCGCAACTGATGGCGTATCTGTTCGAGGTCATCGACCCGTACAGCGTGAACCGACAGGGTCCGGACGTCGGCGAGAAGTACCGGACCGGCGTGTACTCCGACAACCCGACGCATCTGCAGCAGGCGCGAGAGTTCATCGCCGCGAGGGACGACTCCGAACGCGTCGTCGTCGAAACGTTGCCACTGACCAATTACGTGCGCAGCGCGGACGAACATCAGCACCGACTCGCTCGCTTCCCCGAGGACTCCTGCCACATCCCTGCGGAAGTGCTGACCGGGTACCGCAGCACGTCCGTCGGCGAATGCGCTCTGTGAACTCGGCGCAGACACTCGACGATGCCGAGCGCCGAGTGCTCGCACGGTGGGCGGTCGCGTGTGCGGAGCGGGTTGTCTCGCTGTTCGATGCCGATCCGAACGCGCAGAATGCGATTCGCGACGCCGTCGCCAGGACCCATGCGTATGCCGCCGGCGACAGTACGGCTGCCGAGGAGATCGCCAAGCGGATGCAGGCGGTGAAGGCCGCGAAGCAGGCGACCACACCCGCGGGTGCGGCTGCCGCCCGGTCGGTCGCGCAGGCATCTGCGGTCGCCCACATGGGTGCGCACGCACTGGGTGCTGCAGCGTACGCGGTCAAGGCGGTCGGACTTGCGAATCCCGGCGATCCGCAGGCAGTGGATGCCGAGATCCGTTGGCAGATAACGGAGTTGACGGAGGAGGAGCAGTCGGTGTTACGTCGACTGCCGTCGCTCGGCTCCGATTCGTCAGGTCCTCTCGGGCCCGGGCTGCTGTGCCGCGGCGTCCTCGGTACGACGATCCGCGCCATCCAGGCGCAGACGGGATGCGCAGACCCTCCGGTCAGTCCTCCATGAGTGAGCGGTCGGTGGACAATTCCACCGTCGCCCAGACCTGATGCTCGGTGGAGGCGAGTCTGTCGACGATGAAGCGGCGAACCTGATCTTCCTCTTCGACTCTCCAGACGCCGGGCGACACAAGATAATCGATCTCCACGTAGAGCCTTCGCCCGAGTCGTGTGGCGCGAATGACCGGGTCAGTGAGGTCGAAGTGCTCTGTGGCCTCGGCGGCGGCCTGCTCGATGATCGCGCTCAGTTCGTCGGGGGGAGCGGCCTCCATCAGCTCGCGAATGGCCTGTCGTGCGAGCTTGACCGCCATCGGGGCGATGGCTGCCGAAGCGATCAAGACCAGCGTCGGATCGACGTAGGCGGCCGCCGATGTGGCGCCATGATGCCGGAGTGTGAGGGCGATACCACCGCCGATCGCAACCATCACGCTCATCAGGGTCCCGGCGCGCCAGCCGACGAGCTCAGCCCTGACCAACTGCGACGACCGTGCCGGGCGAGTCAACAGCACGACGACGAGCAGCGACAGCACGGCTGACACGACACCGTAGAGGGCCACCGATCCGGGATCGGCGTCGGAGCCGCCCGCGATGATCACCGACACGGCGTCGGCGACGCCATAGGTGAGAGTCGCGATGAGCGCCGTGCCCTGCAGCGCGACCGCGAGCGCCGTCGCACCGTGTCTGCCGAACGGGAACTCGACGCTCGGCGGTGAGGCCGCGGCGTGCGCGGCCACCATCGACGTCCCGACGAGCGCGATTCCCGCGAGCATGTAGATGCCGTCGAACAACACCACACTCGAGCCGCTGATCACGCCCCAGATCACCGCTCCGCCGCCGAGCACCGCGGTGGCCACGAGGCTCGTCTTCAGCGCTGTGCTCTCGCTCGCAACTCCGTCGGACACCTTCGCAGTGTCGCATGGGCCACCCCGCGAGTACGCGCAGCACAGACCGGCTGCGTCGAAGATGTCGCCGCATTCGTGGATCGGCGTCGTCGCGATCCGTCCCCCGACCGAAGCCGGGACCGAGGCCCGTCACGCCCGGTAGCGTCCGGGACATGGCAATAGCACTGGAAAACGTTGGCATCGCCGTCGACGACCTCGACGCCGCTACCGCCTTCTTCACAGACCTCGGCCTCACCGTCCTCGGTCGCGACGAGGTCAGTGGCGAATGGGCCGACACCGCAGTCGGGCTCGACGGCAACCACGCGAAGATCGCGATGCTGGCGACACCGGATGGCGCCGGCCGCCTCGAACTCTTCGAATACATTCATCCGGAAGCGATCGCGACCTCGCCGACGCTCCCCAACGAGATCGGCATGCACCGCGTCGCGTTCTCGGTGGATGACATCGACGACGCGCTCGCCGTCGCTGCGCGCCACGGCTGCCAGCCGCTTCGGGGAGTTGCCAACTACCAGGACGTGTACAGGCTCAGCTACGTCCGCGGACCGAGCGGCATCATCGTGATGTTCGCTCAAGACCTGCGCAAGCGCACGACCAGCTCGCCAGACCGGCTACCGTGACCGACATGGCAGACGATTGGCGTGAATCCAGGGTCGATGAGATGCGGTCACTGATCATGCGGGCCAACCCCGACATCGTCGAAGAGATCAAGTGGCGCAAGCCGTCGAATCCCGATGGTGTGCCGACGTTTTCGGCAGACGGACTGATCTGCACACTCGAGACCTACAAGGACAAGATCAAGCTCACGTTCGCCAAGGGGGCGTCGCTGCCCGATCCCGCGCACGTGTTCAACGCGAGCCTCACCGCCGGAACCAGACGCGCGGTCGACATCAGGGAGAACGACGATCTCGACGCCGATTCCTTCGTCGCGCTTGTGCAGGCTGCGATTGCACTCAATAGGGCGTGAGTCCCTCGCTTGCCCGATCAGCTGGGGTGCACGGGTTGAGCGCAGTGATGGCGTCGGTACTCATCGGGAGTGAGGCCGTACTTGGCTCGGAATCGGTTTCGGAAAGCGGCCGTCGAGGAGAACCCGGCGGCGTGGGCGATGTCGTCGAGCCGAGCGTGTCCCGGTTGTTCGAGCTTGGTTCGGGCCCAGTCGAGTCGACGCGCGGCGATCCGGCTCGCCAGTGAGGGTTGATCTGGGTCAGCAAGTTGTCGGTAGAGATGACGTTTGCTGATGTGCAGGTTCGTGGCGATGGTGTCGGCGGTGAACGCGGGGTTCCGAAAGTTGCGGTCGATCATGCCGTCGATCGCTTCTCGCAGGACAACCGGTTGCTCGCGCAAGGTCTGATATCGGCTGGTGTGCTGGTTGAGCAGCATCCGCACAACGTCGATGATGTTCTGCTCGGCATCGGCGTCGACGTCGATGCCGCCGATGACGGCATCGAGGGCGAAACGTGTCACGAGTCCGGTACATGCTCGGGTCAGCACCGTGTCGGCGGGGTTGGGTGCGACGGTCGCTCCGGCAGCGATGTCGTCGCCGAGCATGTCGGTCGGTATCCAGATCCCGGCCACCTCGGAAGTGCTGTGAGTGGTGAGATCGTAGGGCAGGCGGCTGTCGGTGATCGACAACTCTCCGGCTCGCGCCAAGAACTCGTGGCCGTTGGCCGAACCGGTGGTAAGGCCTGTCGAAATGCTGGCCAGTATCAGAAAGTTCGACGGGCACTCACGTATATGCGCCGCGGTTCTCAGCGTCCGGACCGGAGTTTGCAGATAGCAGAATGTGAAGATCGAGCCGAGAGGCCGCCAGTACGCGAGCTGCTCGAAGTCCTCCGGAACCTCCGCATCGAATTCGACGATGGGCAGGTAGAGGTCGATACCCTGGCGACCGCGGGAGCGCACCTGGATCGACCGGTGAGGCCCGAGCGCGCCCACCGGTCCGATTCGCTTGCGCCACTGGTTGACGAGTTCAGGATCGAGTCCGGACCGGAGCATGGGTGAGTCCCTTTCGTCGACTTTCCCGTCCGTGTCCAGAATGGCAGAGCACGGGGCGGTGTGTTCGGCGATGGGAAGCATTGCCCCGGTACAACGGAACACGTCACGGCGCGGCGCAAGATGCATAGTCGACGTGTTCGAGAAGTGTGTACTCGCGAGTGATGCCGAGTTCGTTGAGCACGGTGTCGAAGACGGGCCGGGTGCCGCTGGTGTTGATCTCGAGGGTGCCGACGGTGTCATGGTCACCGTGCAGGAGGAGTCCGCTCTTGACGAGCCGCAACCGAACATCGCGGGCTTGGTCCTTGGCCGGGTTGATGAAGGCGACGTGGGGTGCTTTCGCTTCGAACAACGGTTGCAGGATGGGGTAGTGCGTGCAGCCGAGCACGATGTCGCGGACCGAGTGGGCGTTGAGCAGATCGTTGAGGTGGCTGGTGACCTCGGCATCGATGGCGGGGCTGGTGAGATCCCCTTGCTCGATCAGCGCGGCCAGCTTGACGCTGGGCTCGCCGAACACAGTGATATCGGGGTTGAGTTCGTCGATGAGGGTGGGGTAGCAGCGTGAGGCGATGGTGAACGCGGTCGCGATGACGCCCACCGACTGATAGCGCAGATGCACGACATCCTCGGCCGCCGCTCGCACGATGGACAGGACGGGGATGCCGAACTGATCCTGATATCCGCTGAATTCCGGCAGGTCGAACGTCGTGGAGATGGTGTTGCATGCCACCGCCACCATCTTCACGCCTCGATTGGCGAGGTAGCGCAGCATGTGGGAGGTGAGTTCGACGATCTCGGCGCCGGTGCGGTTTCCGTACGGAGCATTTCCATTGTCCCCGCAATAGATCACATTCTCGCCCGGCAACAGCTTGGACAGCGCGGCCACGGTGGTCAGGCCTCCGACGCCCGAATCGATGACGCCGAGAGGGGAGTGCTTGGTGATCACGTGGTGCTCCTGCATTGGTCGACGCGTGCGCTTGGTGAGAGGTAGCCCTGAAGTTCCAACAGTCAAGACAGAGCGCGTCTTTGGGGCCTATGGGTCGCTGCAACAGATAGCAGGAACCCGTCGTATCCCGGTGCGCCGAGCGCGATTCTGGCGCACTTTTGCAGCCCCATGTCGCAGTTCCGTGGTGTCATTCCGGGAGCCGCTCGCAGAGTCCACCGCGCACTCTGACCGCGTCGAATCCGCCCGCCGGATTCGTACCTCTCCGCGCGGACACAGAATTACTGTCGATAACGATTTGCCCCGGTGGGTACACATCGTGGTCCGAGTCGCCGATACTGCAGCGGTGACCCAAGCCAAACGACGCACCTTCTCCTCGGTGGCGGTGGCGTTTCTTGCCGTCGCCAGCCTGATGTTCTCGGACCAGGGGAGTAGCGCCGCTGCGGGATGGCGCTACACGGTGGTGGGGGGTGTCAGATGGTCTGTGTAAGTCCAGTGCTCATCAGTGAGAGGAAGATCTATGAGCATGGCGTTAGACGACAAGCAGCAGGGCCACGACGATCATCAGTTGCCTGAGCTGGCCGAGCCACGTTCGACTGCGGAGGTGGCCGAGGCGTTGGCGGCTTCGGGCATGGTCGATGAGTTGTTGGCCCAGATCGATACCGGGCAGGTTCAGATCACCGGGGACGGTGGCCTAATTCCGGGTCTGATCAAACTCGCCCTCGAACGTGGGCTGAAA